>BEIR01000153.1 GCA_002898855.1 bacterium HR41 | reverse complement strand
CCGGGGAACTTCATCTTTCGCACGCGCGAGTTCGAGCAGATGGAGATTGAGTTCTTCGTGCCCCCGGCCGAAGCCGAGCAGTGGCATCGCTACTGGATGGAAGAGCGGCTGCGCTGGTACCGCGAGCTCGGGATCCGCGCCGAGCACCTGCGGCTGCGCGCCCACGGACCGGACGAGCTCTCCCACTACTCGAGCGCGACGTCGGACATCGAGTACCTCTTCCCGATGGGCTGGGCCGAGCTCGAAGGCATCGCCAACCGCGGCGACTACGACCTCCGCCGCCACGCCGAGTTCTCGGGCGAGAAGCTCGAGTACGTCGACACGGCCACCGGCGAGCGTTACGTGCCGCACGTGATCGAGCCTTCGGCGGGCGCCGACCGCGCCTTGCTGGCTTTCCTCGTCGACGCCTACGACGAGGAGGAGGTCGAGGGGCGCAAGCGCACGGTGCTGCGCCTGCATCCGCGCCTTGCGCCGGTTAAGCTCGCCGTCCTGCCGCTGGTGTCGCGCGACGATATGCCCGAACGCGCGCGCCGCATCTACGAAGAGCTGCGCGCTCACTTCTTCTGCGAGTACGACGAGGGCGGTTCGATCGGCCGCCGCTACCGCCGCCAGGACGAGATCGGCACGCCGTGGTGCGCCACTGTCGACGGCCAGACGCTCGAGGACGACACGGTGACTTTGCGCGACCGCGACACGCTCGAGCAGGTGCGCGTTCCTGCCGCCGCGCTGCGCGACGAGCTTGCCCGGCGCCTGCAGGCGCCGTGGACGCGGCCAGTGTGACGGCTGCAATTTTTTGTGCAGCTGTCAGGTTTTTGTAGGGACTGCACAGGATCCGCTCTCGGAAGCGCTACCGGCACTTAAAACCGCGCTCTGCAGCGGCTTTCGGCCTGTACGCTGACCGCTGTGTCACCTCGACGGATGCGAGCAACGACGGTCAGGTTCAGCGCCGACCTCTGGGAGCTGCTCGAGCGCGAGGCGGCACGCAGCGGTGTGAGCGTCGCCCAGTATGTGCGCGAAGCCGCGCTCGCGCGCATCGCTTACACCGCTGGTCTGCGCGGCGAGGGGCTGTTCCAGCCGCCGCGCCCGCCCGAGGGTTCGGGCGGCTCGCCGGAAGGCGGTGAACCGCAGCGAAAGCCGCGCTCCGGCAGCGCGCCGGGGGGCAGTGGCGCACACCGCGCGCTAGCCGCGTCGCTGCGTTCGACGCCGTCCGGCTACCGCATCGAACCGGTCTAGACGCCGCACCCGCACCTAGCGCCGCCTGCGCGCGTCGGTCCCCGCCGCGCTTTACGCGCCCACAACGCGGGGGGCGCCAGGGGCTAGCTCTCGTGCGCGGCGAGCGCCGGTGCGCGCACTTCCGGGTGGGCGTCGACGCGCGGCAAGAGCCGTTCGAGCCACGCCGGTAGCCACCAGTTCCAGCGGCCGAACAGCACCATCATCGCTGGCACCAGCACGAGGCGCACGACCGTCGCGTCGAGAGCGATCGCCACCGCCAAACCGAGGCCCATCTCGCGGATCGTCGGCACCCCAACGAAGGCGAAGACGGCGAACACCGCCACCATGATCAACGCCGCGCTCGAGATCGTGCGCGCGCTGGCCTGAAGCCCCTCGGCGACCGCTCGCACCGTGTCGCCGTGGACTGCGTAGCGCTCCTTGACACGCGTGAGCAGAAAGACCTCGTAGTCCATCGACAAGCCGAAGGTGATCGCCAGAAGCAGCGTCGGCGTCACCGAGTGAACGTGACCGTGGGCGGCGACGCCGAGCGGCTCGAGCCAACCGTGCTGGAACACGGCCGTGAGCACGCCGTACGCCGCGCCGACCGACAGCAAGTTCATCACCGCCGCCTTGAGCGGCAAGACCAGAGAGTGCAGCAAAACGACAAGCAACAGCGAGCTGAGACCCGCCACGAACACCAGCACCTTCCACAGCGAACCGGCGACCAGCGCTCGAAAGTCCTCCATCGCCGCCGTTGCACCGCCCACCGAGAGGCGAGCGGTCGTGGCGATGCGCTCCGCACCCTGCGAGCGCAACGTCCCGAGCAGGGCGCGCGCCCCTGCGCTCTCGGCGCCGCCACGGCTGTACACGGCGATCAAGGCGGTGCGTCGAGCGCGGTCGAACAGCGGCCGTTCGACCACGGCGACGTGCGGCTGGCGCGCAAGCCAACGTCTCCAGCGCTCGAGCTCAGCGCGCGCCGGCGGTCGCGAGAAAGTGTTTGCGCCCCGTGCCTCGAACGCGACGAGCAAGGGACCCGAGGCGCGCGGACCGAGCACCCGCTCGGCGAGCTCCTGCCCGCGGACGTCGAAACTGTCGGCCGGCAGCTGGTTCTTGATGCCGTCGCCGAGACGCATCGACAGTGCCGGAGCAGCGAGGGCCAACATCAACGCAGCGCTGGCGAGAGCTGCGAGCAGCGGCCGGCGGACGACAGCCTCGGTCCAGCGCTGCCAGGGGCCGGAGTCGGCCCCCTCGTACCGCTCCTCGTCCCGCCCACGGCCGCCGCGGCGGCGAGCGACGCGCGAGCGCGCACGCTGCAGCAGTCCGGGGCGTGGTCGCAAACGGCGGCCAGCGACGAGTGCTAGGGCTGGCAGCAGTGTCAGCGCGCCGGCTATCGAGAGCACGACGACGATCACCGCTCCCGCCGCCATCGAGCGGATCAGTCGCGAGTCGACCAAAAACAGCGAGGCGAGCGCGAGCACCACGGTGACACCGGCGAAGGCCACGGCGATGCCCGACGTGCCGAGCGCGACGCGCAGCGCTGCGCGGCGCGCAGCGCCCCGGGCAAGCTCTTCGCGATAGCGGGCGAGCACGAACAGGGAGTAGTCGACCGCCACGCCGAGCCCGATCATCGACGCCATGTTGGTGACAAACACAGACATCGTGAAAAGCTGCGAGAGCGCCCAGATCACCGCTCCAGCGAGCGACACCGCAGCGAACCCGAGCGCCAACGGCAGCCCCATCGCCGCGAAGGAGCCGAAGACGCGCAACAGCACGAACGCGATGAGCGGGAAACCGACCAGCTCGGCGTCGTGGAGATCGCGGCGCGACTGCTCTTGGAGAGCGGCAGACAGCCCACCCTCTCCTGCGAAGTAGAGGGCAACCTGGCCGCGTCGGCCGACGCCGAGCTGGCGGCGCAGCTCGGCGGCGTCGGCACTCGCGTCGCTGTCGCCTATGCCGAGCTGTACGGGCAGGACCAGCACCAGACCGCGTGGCAAGCGAGCGCCGTCACTCGCGCGCGCAAGCCGCCCCTTGGCCGCGGCGTAGGCCCCGGCCGCGAGGCGCGCACGGCGGAAGCGCTCGACGGTCCCGGCCGCACGCTCGAGCTCACGCTCGACGGCTCGGGTCGAGGAGCCGTGCGCCGCCTCGATCACGATCGCCGCCGCTCCACCGGGCACGCGCTCGAAACGGCCGAGAAGCTCGTCGACACGTTGCGACTGGGAGCCGGGAACTGAGAAGCCGCCGCTCGTCAGGTGCTCGGTCTGGCGGGCGGTGAAGGGCAGCGAGACGGCGATCACCGCGAGCCACACGAGCAGCACCACCGGCCAGCGGCGAACGACTAGGCCGTGGATGCGTTCGACCAGCGCTTGCACCGCGGCGCTAGGGGATCGCGCTTAGGCCGGGGCGGCGAGCAGGTCGCGGAGCATCCGCATCCCGAACTCGAACACCTCGCGCGAGTCCCAGTCGGGGTCGGCCAGCAGTTGGATGCCCATGCCGTCGGCGAGCGCGTAAAGCACCGAAGCGACCGCTTCGGGGTCGCCCGCGAGCCGCAGCACGCCCTGCTCCTCTTTCTCGCGCAGCGCCTTCGCCAGGTGATCGCGCCAGCGCCTGTAGAGCTGGGCGAGCTCGGCGCGGATCTCGGGACTGCGGCGGGAAGCGCTCAGCAGCTCGTAGATGACCGCCTGGTTCTCGGGGTCTTCGCCGAGAAACGCCTCGAGCTGTTCGACGAGCGCCTTGACGACATCCTCGACCGTCGTCGCGCCAGCCAGGCGCTTGTCGAGCCGCTCGAGCCGCACCTCGCAGTCGTGGCGCACCACCTCGGCGAGGAGTCGCTCCTTCGAGCCGAAGTAGTAGTGGAGCAAACCGCGCGAGACGCCTGCTTCGCGCGCGACGCGATCGAACGTCGAGGCGGCCGCGCCGCGCTGCCCGACGCTCTTGCGCATCGCCTGGATGATCCGTCGGGCCTTGTCGCCATCGAGCCGACGCTCGCCGCTGCGAACCGCTGAAGCTTCCACCTCGCCCACCACTTTAGCTGGCTGGCCAACCAGATGCCTGCCGGGGACCCCGCACGGTTACGACCGGACCAATCCACCGCCGCCGCACAAAACCCCCGAAACACGGCAGAAGATACCGCCGCGTCCCAGCTTGCGCCGAACCGGTCGAGCCGATGGCGCTCGCCACAGCGCCCCG
>BEIR01000152.1 GCA_002898855.1 bacterium HR41 | reverse complement strand
CGCGAGATCGTCGAGCAGATCTCCTAGTACAAGCAGGAGCCGCAGTGGATGCGCGAGTTCCGGCTCAAGGCGCTCGAACACTTCCTCGAGCGCCCACAGCCGACGTGGGGTTCGCCGCTGCTCCAAGAGGTCAACTACGACGACATCCACTACTTCGTCCGCGCTGCCGAAAAGCCGGCGCGTTCCTGGGACGAGGTTCCCGAAGAGATCAAGCGCACATTCGACCGGCTGGGCATCCCCGAGGCTGAGCGCAAGTTCCTGGCAGGTGTCGGTGCGCAATACGAGTCCGAGGTCGTCTACCACCAGGTGCGCGAAGACCTCGAGCGCCAGGGCGTGATCTTCCTCGACATGGACTCCGGCCTGCGCGAGCACGAAGACCTCGTGCGCGAGTACTTCGCGACGGTCATCCCGCCCAACGACAACAAGCTCGCGGCGCTCAACTCGGCGGTGTGGTCGGGCGGCTCGTTCATCTACGTGCCACCGGGCGTCAAGGTCGAGATGCCGCTTCAGGCCTACTTCCGCATCAACGCGCAGGCGGTCGGTCAGTTCGAGCGCACTTTGATCATCGCCGACGAAGGCTCCTACGTGCACTACGTCGAGGGCTGCACTGCACCGATCTACTCGACCGACTCGCTGCATGCGGCGGTCGTCGAGCTGATTGCCAAGCCGGGCGCACGGATCCGCTACACGACCGTGCAGAACTGGTCGACAAACGTCTTCAACCTTGTCACCAAGCGCGCCGTCGCCTACGAGGAGGCGACGGTCGAGTGGGTCGACTGCAACCTCGGGTCGAAGCTCACGATGAAGTACCCGAGCGTCTACCTGCTCGGCCGTCGTGCCCACGGCGAGATCCTCTCGATCGCTTTCGCCGGCCGCGGCCAGCATCAGGACGCCGGCGGCAAGATCATCCACGCCGCGCCCGAGACGACCTCGAACATCTTCTCGAAGTCGATCTCGAAGGACGGCGGGCGGGCTAGCTACCGCGGCCTACTCGAGATCGCCAAGGGCGCACGCGGATCGCGCTCCAAGGTCGTCTGCGACGCGCTGCTGCTCGACGAGCACTCGCGCTCCGACACCTACCCCACGATCCGCATCAAGGAGGACGAGGTCGACGTCGGCCACGAGGCGACGGTGTCGAAGGTCGGCGAAGAGCAGCTCTTCTACCTCATGGCTCACGGCATCCCGGAAGAGGAAGCCTCGAAGGTGATCGTCAACGGCTTCATCGAGCCGATCGTCAAGGAGCTGCCGATGGAGTACGCGGTCGAGATGAACCGCCTCATCGAGCTCCAGATGGAGGGTTCGATTGGCTAGCGCGCAGGCCGCTCGCGGCACGGAGCCGGCGTGGCTCGGCGCGCGCCGTGAGCGCGCGGCTGCCGCGGCTGCCCGGCTGCCGCTACCCGACACAAAAACCCAGGGCTGGGAGTTCACCGACATTTCAGGCCTCGATTTCGAGCGCTATGCGGTCGCGACGGCCGGCGATGGTGCGGCGGCGCTGCCCGCGCCGCTATTCGCCGATCTAGAGCCGGCGCTCGAGCTCGCGTTTGCGGACGGCGCGGTGCAGGTTGCTGGCGGTGAGCGCGACGGTGCGCTCGTTCTGCCGCTAGCCGCGGCGCTCGAGCGTGCCGGCGAAGTTGTCGAGCGGCACCTCGGGTCGGTCGTCTCGCTCGACGATCCGTTCGTCGCTCGCAACGAGGTCGCGTGGCAGGCTGGCGCGCTCGTCTACGTGCCTCGGGGTGTGCGTGTAGAGCAGCCGCTGGTGGTGCGGGCGGGCCTCTCGCAGGACGGCCTGCAGCTGCCCTGGCGCACGCTCGTGGTGCTCGAGGAGGGTGCCGAGGCGACGCTGTTCGAGGAGTATCTCGGCCCTGGTGAGGGGGTCGACGCGCTGCTCAACAGCGTCGTCGAGATCGTCGTCGGCGAGGGTGCGAGCCTCACCTACATCTGCGGACAGCGCCTGTCCGAGCGCTCATGGGGGTTCGCCAGCCAGCGCGCCCACGTCGCCCGCGACGGGCGCCTCGACTGGGTCGTGCTCGGTTTCGGCGGTGCCAACGGCAAGTTCCGCACCGAGACCAAACTCGCCGGCGCCAACTCGTGGGCGCGCGTCACCGGCGCCTACGCCGGACGCGGCCGCCAGCACCTCGACTTCGACACGACGCAAGAGCACGCCAGCCCGCACACCACCTCGGACCTGGCCTTCCGGGGCTTGCTGTCCGACCGGGCGACCGCGGTCTGGCGGGGCATGATTCGCGTCGATCCTGGTGCACAGCGCACCGACGCTTTCCAGGAGTAGCGCAACCTGCTGCTTTCGCGCAACGCTCACGCCGACGCCATCCCCGGGCTCGAGATCGAGGCCAACGACGTTCGCTGCACGCACGCGGCGGCGGTGGCGCAGATCGACCGCGAGCAGCTCTTCTACCTGCGCGCTCACGGCGTCCCCGAGCAGGCCGCGCGCCGACTGGTGATCGAAGGGTTCCTGCAGGAACTGGTCGAGCGCTTCCCCGAGGGCACGGTGCACGACACCCTCTCGTCGGCTCTCGACCGTCGCCTGGTAGAGATCCTCGGCGCTTAGGCGGTGGCTGCCGGCCCGCGCCCTCCAGGCCGGGAACGGGTCGCCGCCGGGGCGGTCACGCCACTGGCATCAGCCGGGCGGTAGCTTCGCCGCGGGCGATCCGCTGGCGCTCGGTGCGAGCGACCAGCGCGTAGGCGTCGTTGCAGCGTCCGCGGACGAACGGGCGGGGAGCCACGCGTCGCGTCGCGCGCAGTAGTGCAACAGCGCTGGTAAAGGCGGCGTGCTCGCGGCGACCGTAGCGGAGGCCGTAGAGCTCGCGCACGCTCCCGGGCAGGCTGCCGAGGATGAGCGCGTCGTGCAGCCGTTTGGCGACGGCAAGGCCGCGCGGCAACGGCAGCTCGAAGGCACTGATCAGGCCAGCGTGGCGCGCCTCGGGAGTGAGGTACACAGCGTCGCTGGC
The DNA here is from genome assembly GCA_002898855.1 of bacterium HR41. Classification (GTDB taxonomy): domain Bacteria; phylum Actinomycetota; class Thermoleophilia; order Solirubrobacterales; family Thermoleophilaceae; genus Thermoleophilum. Next base: position 1,454 of record BEIR01000152.1, on the reverse strand, counting down.
GAGACGCCCGTCGAACCACCTGCGAAACTCACGCCACGATCGTGGCGCCACGTCGCGCGGCATGCCGAACAGCTCCCCGAAGCGAACGTAGTCGCGCCACAGCGCGTCGCGTTCGTCGTCGTCAAGGGGCCGCACCAGCAGTTCGAAAAAACACGCCGCCGAATCGCACGTCACGGCGACGGTCCAGAGCATCAGCTCGGGGTCGAAAGCCGAATACGGGGTGCCGGCAGGGTAGGGGCCGGCGTCGCGCGGCAGCGTCCCGTGCACCCGCTCGTGCATCGCGTGCACCCGCTCGAGCACACGGTCGGCCTCGGCGCGCGTGCCGAAGAAGATCGTTTCGAACGCGGTAGCGGTGTGCGCTAGCCGCTGAAACGGCGCGTCACGCCCGCGCGTGTGGAGCGCAGTGCCGATGAAGTTGCGGGGATCGAGCGCGCCGATACACAGCGCCCGCTGACCGTAGTGGAGACCAACAAGGCGCTCTTCGTGAACGCGGCGAAGAACCGACCGCTCGCGCGGGAAGTATCCCTCGTCGACCGGCACTACGTTACAAGACTACGCCGGTCGTAACAGAGATGCAAGCGCGCGCTTACGAAATGGTGCTGGCGGCACCGGGTACAGACAGTGCTGCCGGCGGACCCGGTGATAGACAGCCGTGCTCGCGAACCCGTGTACGACGCGGTGCTAGGCGCCGGCGGCGCTTCCGAGCGGCCGTCCGTAGTGGCGTTCGTAGTACTCGCGGTACTCGCCGCTGCGGATCGGCTCCCACCACCAGCGGTTCTCGCGGTACCAGTCGACCGTGCGCGCGATCCCTTCGTCGAAGCGAACGCGTGGCTCCCAGCCGAGCTCGGTGCGGATCTTCTCGGACGAGAGCGAGTAGCGGCGGTCGTGCCCGGGACGGTCGCGGATGTGCTCGATCAGCGACTCGTCGCGTCCCGTCAGCTCGAGAATGCGCCGCACGACCGCGAGGTTCTCGCACTCGTCGGGACCGCCGACGTTGTACGCCTCGCCCGGGCGCCCCTTGTGCAACGCCAGATCGATGGCGCGACAAAAGTCTTCGACGTACAGCCAATTGCGCACCTGGCGGCCGTCGCCGTAGACGGGGATCGGGTCGCCGTGGAGAGCGTTCAGGATCGTCAGCGGGATCAGCTTCTCGGGGTGTTGGCGCGGACCGTAGTTGTTCGACCCGCGGCAGATGACGGCGTCGATCCCGTAGGTGGTCACGTGTGCCGACACGAGAAGATCGCCGGCGGCCTTGGTGGCCGAGTAGGGGGAGCTTGGATCGAGCGGCAACTGCTCGGTGAACGACCCTTCGAGGATCGAGCCGTACACCTCGTCGGTCGAGACCTGCAGGTAGCGCTCCACGCCCAGCTCGCGCACGGCGTCGAGGAGCACCGCGGTGCCGATCACGTGCGTGCGACAGAAGTCGTACTGGGCCTTGATCGAGCGGTCGACGT
>BEIR01000151.1 GCA_002898855.1 bacterium HR41 | reverse complement strand
GCCGACGATCGCCTCGATCGCGGGATGGCGCTCGAGCGCCTGCGCCAGACGCCCCCCCCAGTAGCTGGACAAACCGGTGACGAGTACGCGCCGCGAGCTCACGACCTGGACCTCCTAGACCCCTTCGAGTTTGACCGATCGCTCGCGGGCTATCCCGTCCAAACCGACCGTCGTCGCGCCAGCATATCGGCGAGGCGCTGCTCGATCGCGGCGCGCACCAGCTCGGCGTAGTCACGCGTCGCGAGCGCGGCACCCGGGTCGGGAACCGCGACGAACTCGACGCGCATCTTCGCCGGTAGAAACGCCATCTGCACAAGGGGCAGGCGACCGAGCGCACGCACAGCGGCGGGAAAGCGGCGGGAGAGTCGCCCGACACGGCGCCGCACCGATCGCAGCGGCGCGGGGAGGCGTGGCCGTGCGAGGATCGTCGGGTTAGCCTCCTCGACCCCGAGCACAGCCGCGCCGAGCACCGGCACCCCTGCGGCACGAGCGGTGGCGAGCGCGTCGAGCTCGGTGAAGCGGGCGAGGCGGTAGCGCCGCGCGAGCGGCTTGAGGGCCGCCGCCACCGGCTCCGGGAAGGCGAGGACAAACGCGCCCTCGTCGACCAGCAGGCGCTCGACGTTGGCGCGCTGGGCGGGAACGCAGCCGAAGCGCGACAGCATCGCGCCGAGCGCGGGAACCGCGCGCAGATCGGGCTCGTGCAGCACGTACAAGCGCCGCGACGGGCCGAACCGTTCGCGCACGATGCGCGACAGCATCGCCGCGTGTGGCGCGAGCGATCCCGCGCGATGGCTCAACAGGAGGGCCCCACCGCTGGGCAGAAGGTCGACGTTGCTCGCCTCGACGCGAAACCACAGGTCGTAGAGCAGATCGCCGAGCGTGTTGTCGAACACTTGCTCGAGCCGCTGCGAGCGCCCCCAATCGTCGACGTCGCGCGCTGGCTCGATGCCCGGGAGAAACCTCTGCGCGGCCGCAGGCAGGCGGGTTGGGAGCTTCTCTGCCGGAACCACCTGGCGGCGGCGCGTGGGCGCTCGGCCGTCGACTTCGCTGCGCGGCATCGCGGCGATTCTCGCACGCCCGCGCGGGGGCGCACACGGGCCACCGCGGATTAGGGCTCGAGCAGCGGCTCGAGCTTCGCGCGCAACTCGGCCCAGTCGCGTGCGGCGGTGAACCCGTGCTCGGCTACGACCTCCTCGTTCCAAGGGTGGAGGATCGTCGCCACGCGAATACCGGCGGCGTGCGCCCGCACAAGGTTCACAGGGCTGTCGTCGACAAGCAGGTCGATACCGAGCTCGACACAGCGCGAAACCTTGTCGAACGAGCAGTGGAGGTCGTCGTAGGGCAGGCCGATGCGGGCGAGCCAGCGCGCGGTGGCCTCGGCCGCGGCCGGGCGGCGGTGGCTAGTGACGTGGATCCAATGACCACGTTCCTTCCAAGCGCGGACTGTCTCGACGGCGCCCGGATAGGGCTCGGCAGCGAGGATGTTCTCGTCGGAGTGGCTCTCCTCGACACAGTGCACGAGCGCGTCGCCGGCGAGGGCGGGAATGTGCCAGTCGCGCTGCTCCTCGTAGCGGAGATCGATTCCGTAGCGCGCACGCGCGATCCGCGCCAGCACGGTCCAGTAGTCGTGGAGGGTCGAGTCGATGTCGAGAGCGATCCGCATGCGCTGCGACACCCTAGGCGGAAGCCATCAAGTCGGTGCCAAAACCGGGATCTAACCGGCGCCAGGGCCACTGCCTTGTCCTGGGCCGGCAGCCGTGCGGGTAGGTCGTGCGCCGCCCACTGGCTGCCCGAGGCGATAGCTTTACAGCACGTGTCAACCGTTAAGGAGGGCGGACCTGTGAGCGACGGCGGCGTCGTGCGCGGACCGGACGACTACGGTCTCACAGCCGAGCCCAACTGGCGCACGGTTGATTGGGCCCGCCATCTCGGCCGCGCGCGCATCGGGCCCACGCCCGTGAGCTACGTGCGTCTCGATCCTCCGCAGCGTCGGGATGGCGCGGTTCCCGTGGTGTTCGTCCACGGGCTTTCCGGCCAGTGGCAGAACTGGCTCGAGAACTTGCCGGCGACCGCCCTCGAGCGTCCCGCGGTAGCCCTCGACCTACCCGGTTTCGGACGCTCGCCGCTGCCCGCGAACGGCACCGTCTCGATCCCCTACTACGCGAGCGTGGTGGCGCGCCTGTGCGCGGCGCTCGGCTTCGATCGCTACGTCGTCTGCGGGAACTCGATGGGTGGCCTGATCGCAGCCGAGCTCGCGCTCCGCGAGCCTGGGCGCGTGCAGGGGCTGGTGCTCGTCTCGCCCGCCGGCGTGTCGAGCGCGACGGTGAAGGTGTTGCCGGCGGTCGCGGTGGGAACCGTCGTTAGCTTGGTCGGCGTCTACGGTGGGCGCTTCCACCGCCACGTCGCTCGTCGGCGGCGGGCACGCGCTCTCGGCTTGGCGCTCGTGGCGCGTTACCCCCAGCGCCTCGACGCCGACCTCGCTTGCGAAGGTTTGATCAAGGGCGCCGGCAAGCCGGGGTTCGCTCCGGCGCTACGGGCGACGGTCGGCTACGACCTGCGCGAGCGCCTGCCCGAGATCGCCGTCCCCACGCTCGTCGTGTGGGGCAAGGACGATCGCGTGATCCCGGTGCGCGACACAGACGTGTGGGCGAGCCGCATCGCGAACACCGAGAAGGTGATCCTCCCCCGCACCGGCCACGTCGCTCAGCTCGAGCGGCCGCGCACGTTCAACCGCCTGTTGCGCGACTTCGTGGCGCGGATCGACACGCAGGAGCGCACACGGACGACCGTGGCGAGCGCCGGCTGAGCGCGCCTGGCGCACACCGGCGACCGCTGGGACCGTCAGCTGAGCGCCTCTAGAGCGCGCCCTCGGGAACTTTCGTGATCGCCCCCTCGGAAGCCGAACCGACAAGGTGGGCGTATTTCGCGAGCACCCCGCGCAGCGGTCGCTGCGGGGGCGCGTAGTCGGCGAGGCGGCGCGCGATCTCGGCGTCGTCGAGTTCGACGCGCAGCTCGCGGTTCGGCACGTCGAAGACGACCGTATCGCCGTCGCGGAGCGCCGCGATCGGACCGCCGCGCACCGCTTCGGGGGCGACGTGACAGGCCATGAAACCGTGCGTCGCCCCCGAGAACCGGCCGTCCGTGAGCAGGGCAACAGAGTCGCCTAGCCCTTCGCCGACGATCGCCGCGGTTACGGCCAGCATCTCGCGCATCCCGGGGCCGCCGGCTGGCCCCTCGTTGCGGATCACGACGACATCTCCGGGCGCGATCCGCTTCGCTTTGACCGCTGTGAACGCCTCCTCCTCGGAGTCGAACACGCGCGCCGGACCACGGTGTTCGAGACGGTCGTGGCCGGCGAGCTTTACGACGCAACCCTCGGGCGCGAGGTTGCCGCGCAGGACGGCGAAGCCTCCGTTCGGCTTGATCGGATCGTCGACCGGCCGGATTACCCGCTGACCGGGCTGCTCTTCGGCGTTGCGCGCGACATCGCCGATCGTGCGGCCGTCGAGGGTGGGCACGCCCTCGTGGAGGAGGCCGAGCTCGAGCAGGCGCTTGAGGACTAGCGGGACCCCTCCCGCTTCGTAGAGGTCGGTGGCGACGTACGTGCCACCGGGCTTGAGATCGCCGAGCAGCGGCGTCCGCTGGGCGATGCGGTCGAAGTCGTCGAGCGACAGCGCGATCCCCGCTTCGTGCGCGAGCGCCAACAGGTGAAGGACGGCGTTGGTGGACCCGCCGGTAAGAGCGACCGACGCGATCGCGTTTTCGAACGCCTCGCGGGTGAGGATGCGGCTTGGGCGGAGGTCGCGCTCGATCGCCTCGACGGCGAGCCGCCCACAGAGCTCGGCGACATCGCCTTTGCGGCCTTCGACCGCTGGCACCATCGCGCTTCCGGGGGGCGAGATGCCCATCACCTCGAAGGCGACCGCCATTGTGTTGGCGGTGTACTGGCCGCCGCATGCGCCCGGGCCGGGGGAAGCGTGCGCTTCGAGATCGCGCAGTTCCTCGTCGTCGAGCTCGCCGGCGGCGTGGGCGCCGACCGCCTCGAAGACGTCCTGGATGGTGACCTTTCGCCCGCGCCAGGTGCCCGGGCGGATCGAACCGCCGTAGAGAAGCACAGCGGGAACGTCGAGCCGCGCCAGCGCCATCGCGCAGCCGGGGATGGTCTTGTCGCAGCCGCTCAACGCCACGATCGCGTCGAACATGTGGGCGCCACCGACGAGCTCGATCGAGTCGGCGATCACCTCGCGGCTGACGAGCGAGGCGCGCATACCTTCGGTGCCCATCGTGATCCCGTCCGAGATCGCGATCGTGTTGAACTCCATCGGCGTTCCACCAGCGGCACGGACGCCTGCCTTGACACGCTCGGCGAGCCTGCGCAGGTGGAAGTTGCAGGGCATCGTTTCCGTCCAGGTGTTGGCGATGCCGACGATCG
>BEIR01000150.1 GCA_002898855.1 bacterium HR41 | reverse complement strand
GGTGCCCTTCGGTGGCGGTACGAGCGTGGTCGGAGGCGTCGAGCCGCTGCCCGGGCAACACGGTGCGGTCGTGACGCTCGACCTGCGGCGGTTGAGCGGCGTGCTGGCGGTCGACCCTGCCGCGCACGTCGCCACCGTCGGTGCGGGCACGACCGGCCCCGACCTCGAGCGCGCGCTGCGCGCGCACGGCGTCACGCTCGGACACTTCCCGCAGTCGTTCGAGTTCTCGACGGTCGGCGGCTGGGTCGCGGCACGCTCGTCGGGCCAGGCGTCGAGCGGCTACGGCCGGATCGACGACGTTCTCGTCGGCACCGATCTCGTCGCACCGGCCGGAAGGCTGGTGTTGCCGGCGCTGCCAGCCACTGCCGCCGGGCCCGATCTGCGCCGGTTGGTGCTGGGCAGCGAGGGCACGCTCGGCGTCGTCACGGAATGTTCCTTGCGCGTGCGCCCGCTGCCCGCCGCACGCCACTACGAAGCGTGGTCGCTGCCCTCCTTCGCCGATGGTTGCGAAGCACTGCGTGCGCTCGCCCAGGAGCGCATTCTCCCCGATGTGGCTCGGCTGTCGGACGAAGAGGAAACAGCGATCTCGCTGGCACTGGCCGGCGATCACCCGGGCGTCGCGCTGGTGCGTCGCTACCTGCGCTTGCGCGGCCACCACCAACCGTGCTTGCTCGTCACGATCTACGAGGGCGACGGCCACGACGTCGCCTGGCGGCGCGCGCGTTGCCGCCGTGTGTTGCGCGGCTACGGAGGGGTGGCGCTCGGCTCGCGGCCGGCGCGCCAGTGGGAGCGCGAGCGCTTCCGCGGACCTTACCTGCGCGACGCGCTGCTCGACCACGGCGTGCTCGTCGAAACGCTCGAAACGGCGACGCTATGGAGCAACCTCGCGCGCTTGTACGGGGCCGTTCGCGGTGCGCTGCGCAGCGCGCTGACACGGGTCACTCCCGACCCTGTGGTGATGTGCCACGTCTCGCACCTCTACGAGACCGGCGCGTCGCTCTACTTCACCTTTCTCGCACCCGCCGAGGCCGAGGAGCGCATCGCGCTTTGGGCCGCCGCGAAGCGCGCTGCTTGCGAGGCGATCGTGGCGAACGGCGGCACGATCAGCCACCATCACGGGGTCGGTCGCGACCACCGCGAGTGGCTCGAGACCGAAGACAGCGCCCTGGGTCTGGCCGCGCTCCGCGCGCTCAAGCGCGAGCTCGATCCCGACGGGATCATGAACCCGGGCAAGCTGCTGCCCTGAGGCAGGGCGGTGACGGGGCAGCTCCTGCCCCGTGCTCTGGGCACGGGTGGGGGGGCCGGCGCGAGGGCACCCGGCTCAGCGACGGCGCGGGAGCGAGCCGCGCAGCACCGAACGCCCCGAGTGGCTGCGGTTGCCGTCGAGCGCCTCGCGCGAGATGTCGACGTAGCGGTAGCGCCAGGCGTCGCGCGGCAGGCGTGCGACCCCCACGAAGTTGCCCTGCTGGTCGGTCACCTGTCCGCCCAGCGAACGCAGATCGCGCGGCGAGTTGTAGAGCCAGACCTCGTACACCTCGTTGCGTGTCGAAGGCTCGAGCCCGGCGGCCTGAACGTTCAGCTCCCACGCGCCGCCGCGGCGAACCAGGATCGCGATGCCGGCCGGGCGCCGGCTGGCGGTCGTGGTCGTCTGCTGGCCCATGCTCGGGCTCGCCGCTGCGCTCTGGGGCGTCTGGCCTGGCGGCGAGAGCAGGGTGTACGAGACAACGCGCGGGGCCGTCGTAGTGCTCGCCGCCTGGCCGCTGCGCGAAGAGGCCTCTCCGCCACGCAAGAGCCCAAGCGGCCAGACCGCGACCGCGACAGCAAGCACGACAAGCGACGCCGCTGCGAGCGCTAAGCGCGCACCGCGGGGGAGACGGCGCAGACGGGAAGCCAAGCTCGAGACTCGGCGAGCGAAAGCGAGCGCCAACGCCCCGGCGGCTGTGCTGACGTCGCGAACGCCGCGCGCTCCGCGTGCCGTGAGCGCGCGTTGCTCGCGCGGCGCGCCGGCATCCGAGCGGGGCGCCGACGCGGCCCCCGAAGCCAGCTCGAGCCCCGGAACTTCGGGAACACGCTCCCCGAGCAGTGGCGCGAGCGTGTCGACGACCGACGCCGCCCAAACGCGTGCCGCTTGCGAGCGGCGCAGATAGGCGCGTGTCGCCTCGGCCTCGACAGCTTCCGCCTGCCCCAGGAGGTAGTCGACGACGTCGCTGCGCCACTCGGGATCGACGCCGGCGGCCGTCAGCGGCGTGAGGGCAGCTAGTGCCTCCTCTGCGAGCGCGCGTGCGCGCGCCTGCGACAAGCCGAGTTGGCGGGCGGCGTCGCGGTAGCTAGCGCCATCGGCGGCCAGCAGCTCGAGCAGCCGCTGCTCTTCCCGCGAAAGCCCGGCGAACCCCACGCCCATGCCGCGCGAACGATAGCCTGACCGCCCGTGCACCAAGGACGGTTCCTCGACCCGGCCGAGACTCTCGACGGCGCCCTCGGCTTCGAAATTCTCGCCCTCGAGCCCGATCAGGCGCGCGCCCGCTTCCGCGTCGAAAACCGCGTGCGCCAACCGTTCGGCATCGTCCATGGCGGCGCCTACGCCGCACTCGCCGAGTCGGTGTGCTCGGCGAGCACCTACTTCGCGGTTCGCGACGAGGGCAAGTACGCCGTCGGGCTTTCGAACAGCACGAGCTTTCTGCGCCCAGTCTCGGGGGGCACGGTCCACGCGCAGGCGCGCGTTCGCCACCGGGGTCGGACGACGTGGGTTTGGGACGTCGACCTCACCGACGACGACGGCCGGCTGTGCGCGGTGTCGCGCGTGACGATGGCGGTGCGGCCCGTCCCACGCGACGGCGAACAGAGATCGGCTAGCGGCGGTCAGCGCCCGACCGGTAGCGGTTCGTGATCGGGACGCGACGGTCGCGGCCGAACGCGCGCACCGACACCCGTACCCCCGGCGGCGCCTGTCGGCGCTTGTACTCCGCCGCATCGACCATCGCCAGCACACGCTCGACGATGTCGGCGGGGTAGCCGCGGCGCACAAGCGCGGCCGCGTCGAGGTCGCGCTCCACGTAGCTCTCCAGGATCGCGTCAAGCAGTTCGTAAGGGGGCAGCGTCTCGTCGTCGCGCTGCCCGGGCCTGAGTTCGGCGCTCGGCGGACGGTCGATCACGCTCTGCGGGATCGGCGGCACTTCGCCGAGCCTTTGCGCTTGCTCGTTGCGCCAGCGCGCCAGCTGGTAGACGTGGGTTTTGAACAAGTCCTTGAGCACCGCGAACCCACCGGCCATGTCGCCGTAGAGCGTCGCGTACCCGACCGACAGCTCGGACTTGTTGCCGGTCGTGAGCACCAGCCAGCCGAACTTGTTCGACAACGCCATGAGCAACGTGCCGCGGATGCGCGCCTGGATGTTCTCTTCGGTCACGTCGGGCGGGCGGCCGGCGAACTGCTCGCGCAGGATCGCGGAGAAGGCCTGCATCGCCGGCTCTATCGCGAGCGTCCGCAGCTCGACACCGAGCCGCTCGGCGATCGCACGGGCATCGGCTCGCGTCCCGGAGGACGAATAGGGGGAGGGCATCGTCACGAGCTCGACTCGCTCGCTGCCGAGCGCGTCGACCGCCACCACTGCTGTGAGCGCCGAGTCGATCCCTCCGGAGAGCCCGACGACCACACGTTCGAAGCGGTTTTTCTCGACGTAGTCGCGCAATCCGACGACGAGGGCGCGGTACACCTCCTCGCTCTCGTCGAGCAGTGACACGATCGGGACGGCGGGCCCGCCGGCATACGGGTCGCTTCGCGACCCTCTAGCGTCGTCCGGCAGGGTCGCGCGCGACGCGCGTTCGATGTGCTCGAGCCCAACGCGCCGCACAGCGCCCGCCGAGGCCGGGAAAAGCGAGCGGTGGCGGGGATCGTGGAGCCGCTGTGCACGCGCGGCGGCGATGTCGAGATCGCAAACGAGAACGGTCTCTTCGAACTGGGCCGCGCGCGCCAGCAGCTCGCCGCGCGGACCACAGACGAGCGAGTGGCCGTCGAAAACCAGTTCGTCCTGCCCGCCGACGAGGTTGCAGAAGACGACAAAAGCGACGAGGTCGGCGGCGCGCTGACGGAGCATCCGCTCGCGGTCGCGGCCCTTGCCGCGGTGATAAGGCGACGCCGAGAGGTTGACGATCACGTCGGCGCCGGCCGCTGCCTGCTCGACGTGCGGTCCGTCGGCGACCCAGATGTCCTCGCACACCGTCACGCCGACCGAGGCCTCGCCGAGCTCTACGAGCAGCGCGCCGTTGCCGGGGCGGAAGTAGCGGCGCTCGTCGAACACGCCGTAGTTCGGGAGATGCACCTTGTGGTGACGCGCGTGCACGCGGCCGCGGGTCGCGACGACCGCCGAGTTGTAGACGTCGTCGGCGAACGTGGGAACGCCGACGAGAGCGACTAGCCCATCGGGCAGCGAGCGGACGAACTCGTCCAGCGCCGCCTCGGTGTCGCGCAGAAAGTGCGGTCGTAACAG
>BEIR01000149.1 GCA_002898855.1 bacterium HR41 | reverse complement strand
CGTCGCGAGCCACGCTCTCGGGCGTCGCGGTCACGCCGCGGCGACCGAGCTCTTCGGCCGCCGCCGCAGCGACGTCCCGCGAGCGCACGAGCTGCTCGAAGTCGCGCGCGAGCTTGTTCACGTCCGGCGCTGTCGGCAGCAAGCCGAACGCGTTCTGCTCGGGACCGATCGTCTGACGGAAGAGCAGCTTCGCCGTCGACTGGTAGTGGTCGCGCGCGGCGAGCGCGAAAATCGCCGCCGCGATCCCGACGACGAGCGCGACGACGAATACCAACGGCCAGCGCCGCCTCAACACCTCGAACCAGGAAGGACTGTCGATCTGTGCGTACACGGGGGCTAGGGGTAGGTCGACTTGCGCTGGCCGGCGCCACCATGCCCGACCAGCTCCTCACGGCTTCGCCTTCAAGCTACCGCAGCGTCGCGCGCACGGCCAGTGGCAGGCGCCGGTGCGAGGAGACCGGGCGGCGTGCGCTCTCGTCTACGCCCGCCGGCACGCTGACCAGAGCGGCGCCGCAGAGCAGTCCGAGAACGACGCCGTGAGCGCCGTAGAAGGTGTCCTGCGCTGTCAGCTGGACGGCGTAGAAGGCGAGGAGGGCAAGGGCCCAGGTGCGGAGCTCGCGCACGTCGCTGGCGCTCGCGTCCCGCCCGGTGCGCGTCGCGCGCGCACCGGCCGCAATGGGCGTGGCGCGCGCTTCCGCCGGTGCCTCGACGGCGAGGCGCACAGCCGCGCCGGCTGCGGCGAACAGAGCCATCGCCACGAGCAGGAAACCCGCCGGACCGAGCTGGTACAGAAGCGACAGATAGCCGTTGTCGGGCGCCCTCAGCGGCGTCTCACCACGAAGGCGGGAAGGTTCGCCGGCGCTACCGACGCCGTGCCCGAGGGGTCTCGTGAGTGACGCGGGAAGCTGCTCGGCGAGGAGCTGACGACGTTCGTTCACCGAACGATCGCTCGAGGCTTGCGCGATCGTCCGTGCGCGCTGCACGACTTCGCGCGCCGCCGGCGCCACCGGTGCGAGCACCGCTACCGTGGCGACCGCGATCGCCAGGAACGCTGCCACCGCCGGCAGCACACGGCCGCGCGAGACAACGATGTACACGAGCGCCGCGGCCGCCAGCGCGATCCAGGCCGAGCGCACGTAGGTGAGCCCGAGCGCCAGGCCGCACAAGAGCGCGAGAGGAATCGCCGCAGCCGGCCGGCGCCGCAACGCCAGCGCGGCGAGCAGGCCGGCAGCGAGCAGCGGCGCCAGCGTCCCCGGACTGTTCGCTGTCGAGAAAACGCGCAGCGCGCCCTGTCCCTCGACGATGACGCTCCAGAAATCGCTGACGTCGAGCCACTCTTGGTCCCATGCGGGAAGACCGAACAGCCGCTGCCATAGCGCGTACAGCGCGAGCAGCGGCGCCAGCACGACGATCGCGCGGAAGAGCACCCGAGTGGCGCCGTCGCGGCCGAGCGTCCCGCCGATAACGATCGCCCCGGCTAGCCCGGCAACGTAAGCCCCGAAGGCGAACATCGCCGGCAGCGGTGCCCCGGCGAAACCGAGCGGCAGCCCAAAGGCGAAACCTGCCGCGACGGCGGCGGCCGCCAGAAGTGCGCTGCGCGGAACGCTGGCGCGTGCCAGCTCGACCAGCGCCGCGCCCGCGGTTGCCGCGAAGGGAAGGAGCGACAGCGGATCGTTGGCGACTTGTTCGGCTACGTAGCCGAGCACGCGACGCACACCCGGTACGACAAACCAAAGCGCGAGCAGTACCGCCACCCCCCAGCGCCGATCGCCGATGTACACCGCGAGCACGGCGACCAGCAGCGCCGCCGCCAGCCCCAACTGGGGAAGCAACGGAATGCTGACGGCGAGCGCGACGGCGAGCGGCAGCACCACGAAGACGACGAACCGCCGCTCGGAGACGCTGCCGGCGAGCGCTGACCAGGAGTCGGCAAGAGCTGCACCGAACTCGTGGAGCCGTCGCGACAACGCCCGCAGCTGGTCGCCGACGACGCTGAAGTTCACGTGCCCACCTCCCGCGTAGCGACCTCCCAAAGCAGGCGACCGATCGCGTCGGCGTAGCGCCGCCGGTCGAAGCGCTCGGCCGCCACCCGGGCGCGCTCACCGATGCGCAGCCGGAGCTCGCGATCGCGGAGAAGGGTTTCGGCCGCAACCACCCACGCGGTGGGATCGCGGGGCGGCAGGAGGACTCCGGTATCGCCGTCGGCGACGAGCTCGGGGCCGGCGCCTTCTCGCGACACGAGGGGCGGGGTTGCGCACGCCATGCTTTCCACCGTAACCAGACCGAACGGTTCGCACCAGGAGGGGACCAGAACGAGATCGGCGGCCGTCAGCCAAGCTGGCACATCGGAGCGTTCGCCGACAAAGCGCACGTGATTGGCGACACCGAGCGCGCACGCGAGCCGACGCAGTTCACGGGCGAAGGAGCGGTTGTCGTAGCGAACGCTGGCACCCGAGAAGGCGACGTCGCCCACTAGCGCCAGCGTCGCTGGCATGCCGCGTGCGCGCAGCCCGGCGAGCGTGCGAACAGCGATATCCTGGCCTTTCCACGGAGTTATCTGCGCGACCTGGACCAACAGCGGGGCGTCGGCAGTGAGCTCCAGTTCGCGTCGCACGCGCGCCGCTCCCTCGGGATCGGGACGGAAGCGGCCGAGGTCGATGCCGTTGTGGATCGTCCCCAGTTGGGCTCGCGCGTGGCCGCCCGCGGCCTCACTGAAGCGGGCGAGCGTGTCGCGCGAGACGCAGCTGACGGCATCGACCGCACCGGCTAACAGCCGTGCGACGAGCCGTCCTGCGCCGCGTGCGGGGAGGTTGTCGTGCACCCGCACGACGAGCGGGACGCCTTGCAAGCGCCGCGCAAGTAACGCCATGAGGCCGGCGCGCGGTGTGTTAGCGAAGACGACAGCGGGACGCACACGCACGACGTGGCCAGCGATCGCGAGCTGCGCGCGTGCCAGAGACAGCAGCCCGAGCGGGGTGCGCGCCGGATCGAAGCGCAGACTCGCCTCGAAGGGCACGATTGGCGCGACCTCTACGCCGCGCTCGCGCAGCGCACCAGCGAGCCGACCGGGTGGCACGGCGGCGAACAGCTCGCAGCGCTCGCCAAGACACTCGACGAGGTCGAGGAGAGCGCGCTCTGCACCGCTCGTACGCGCCGTGTGGTTGACAAGGAGAACTCGCACGGACGCCGTGGTCGACCAGCGCCAACGAGGTGGACGCCTGCGCCAGGGGGCTCACGCCCCACCTTAACCGCCCGCACCCGGGGCAACCACCAGCAGCGGGTGGTCCCCGACCTCGACAACGAGTCGACCGTCCCTGGTCGCCACCGGCCGCCCCGTGGTGCTCTCGCGTGGATCGACTACGCTCGCCGTCCCGCTCGCTCCTTGCAGCTGGACGGTCACGGTGCTCACGGCGCGTGGGTAGTAGGGCGCAGAGCGCCACAACGCCAGCAGCGATCGCCCGCGGCCGCGCGGGACGATCAATAGAGCACGTACGCCGGGATCGGCGCGGATCACAGCCTTCCGCACAGGGAGGGAACGCGCTCTCGCCGCCCGCGCGACCGTGCGGAGCAGGTTTCGGACCGCTACGAACGCCGGCTTGCGACTGAGGTCGGAGCGCAACAGGCCGTAGTGGAGCTCGGGGTCGCGCCGGCCAGGGTCGGGCAGCTGGTCGGCCAGCTCGTAGATGTAGGTGCGTTCGACGCCCGAGCGGAAGTGCTCGAGCAGCAGAGCGGGAAGGAACGCTGCCGCTTGCTCCTCGCTGACCGGGGGCTGGCTCGCGCCACGCGCAGCGAGCGCGTTGTGGTAGCCGGCCTCGGTCGCCCAGACCCGCCGCACGCCACCGCACACCGGCCGCATACGGGCGATCTCGAGCGCGATCCGCGCCGGCGTGGGCACGCGGCCGCCCGGGTACGGATGGATGTTGCAGATGTCGACGTGGCGTGAGAGCGCGCCGACGGTCGACGGCGACTCCCAGCGAGCGAAGGAGGGTCCGACGAGCGGCACTTGCGCCAGAGCGCTGTGGGCGCGTTTGCGGCGAGCGAGTTCGAGCGTGTAGCGGTACAGGCGGTCCTGCCACCCGCGCGTGCCGTCGAAATGGTCGAGCTCGTTCGGCGCCTCGACGGCTTCGGTCGCAGCCCGCAGCGGTCCCGCCACCGCTGCGATCAGCTGGCGCGCACCTCCACCCGGGTTCATGCCAGGCTTGCCGAGGATGAAGAGAAAGCGCATGCCAGCCCGCCGTGCCCGGGCGACGGCCGTACGGTAGCGGGCGTTCCAGCCGTCCCACGAGGGGGATGGGTTGGCGTACGCCTCGTCGCGTAGGTGGCGCACCCCGAGCTCGCGTAGGCGCTCGACGAGTTCGGCCCAGCGCGCGTACGTCGTGTCGAAGTAGGCGAGGTGAGTGACGACTCCCACCGAATCGAGAAAGCGCTCAGCGCCGGCGGCGGGCACCGGCACCCCGGCAGCGAGGCGATAATCGCTTAGATCG
>BEIR01000148.1 GCA_002898855.1 bacterium HR41 | reverse complement strand
CGATATCGGCGAGCGCAAGCAGTTCGAGCAGGAGTTGCGCCACCGTGCGTTCCACGACTCGCTCACCGGCCTTCCCAACAGGGCGCTGTTCGAGGATCGCGTCGGGCAAGCGCTTGCGCGCGTGCGCAGCGGAGGCGGCCGAGCGGCCGTGATACTGGTCGATCTTGACGACTTCAAGAGCGTCAACGACGGTCTCGGTCACGGCGTCGGCGACGAATTGCTGCGCGCCGCGGGGCGGCGCATCGCAGCTTGCGCCAAGCCCGCCGATACTGTCGCGCGGTTCGGCGGCGACGAGTTCGCCCTGCTCTGCTCGCTCGGGCAGGGCGAAGATCCCCTGACGGTTGCGTCGCGCGTACTCGCCGCCCTGCGCGACCCGTTCAATGTCGACGGCCGCGAGCTGCGCTTGTCGGCGTCGATCGGCGTCGTCGATCTCGACGCCGGCGCGACCGTCGCCGAGACCCTGCGCGACGCCGACACGGCGATGTACGCCGCGAAAGAGGGCGGCAAGGACCGCGTCGAGCTGTTCGATCCCGACATGCACCGGCGGGCGCTCGCCCGGCTCGAGCTGCGCGGCGAGCTGGCACGGGCGCTTGAGCACGATCAGCTGCTCGTGCACTACCAGCCGATCGTCGACCTCGAGAGCGGTCGCATCGCCGGTCTCGAGGCGCTCTTGCGCTGGCACCACCCCGAGCGCGGACTGGTCCCGCCGCTCGAGTTCATCCCGATCGCCGAGGAGAGCGGGCTGATCATCCCGATCGGCTTGTGGGTGTTGCGGCGTGCCCTCGCCGACGTCGCCGGCTGGCGGGCGCGTATCCAGGGCTGCGCGATCGACGTGAGCGTCAACGTCTCGCCACGCCAGTTGCGCGAGCCGGGATTCGCCCAGGACGTCGAGAACGTGCTGCGCGACACCGGCATCGACCCCGGCGCAGTCGTGCTCGAGATCACCGAGAGCCTACTGGCCGAGGACTCCGACGCGCTCGCCGCGCGGCTCGAACGTCTTCGCGCGCTGGGAGTGCGCATCGCCGTTGACGATTTCGGCACCGGCTACTCGGCGCTGTCGCGTCTGCGCAGCTTGCCGATCGACATCCTCAAGATCGACCGCTCCTTCATCCGCGACATCGACCGCGATCACGAAAAGGAAGCTTTGGTTCGCGGCATCCTCAGCCTCGGCCAGACGTTGCGCCTCGAGGTCGTCGCCGAAGGCATCGAGGACGAAGAGCAGGTGCGGCGGTTGCGGGCGATGGCGTCGACGTACGGGCAAGGGTTTCACTTCTCGAAGCCCCTGCCAGCGGCCGAGATCGAACGGGTGCTGGCGACTACCGCCAACGTCGCGCGCGTGGCGTGACAGCGCGGGGATTACGCGCGCCCTCGTCGGCGTCGACGGTCGCCGCCAGCGCCGCGACCGCGTGTGCAGCGATGCGCTGCAGCAGGCGGCGACCGCCGAGGAGCACGAGCGTTCGGTCGAAAGCGCGCAGTTCGACGGCAGCGATCTCGAGCTGCACGCGCGTGGTGCCGGGCGACGGCGCTGGTTCCACACGCCAGCGCACGCGCACTCTCGTGGGCGCGCCGCTTCGGCCCGCCACGGCCAGCCCCACTAGCGAGCGCGCATCGACGCTCTCGACGCGGGTGCGCACGCGACGGCGGCTGCCACAAGGCCCCCTGACCACGAGCTCCGCACCTACCGGATGCCCGTTCGTGTCCCGCTCGAGTCGCGCCACCGTCACGAGCGGTCCGAGCAACTCCCAGTGACGTTCGAGATCACCGATCACCGCCATCACGGCGCTGGTGGGTGCGGCGATCAGGCTCTCGCAAGTCGCGAGCCGGCGCACCAATAGATTCTCGGCGATGTCGCGGAGGGAGGGAAGCGCTAGCGGCGACCCGTTGTCGGAGCTGGAGCGCCTGCGGCGCGCTACGAGCGACGAAGCGCGTGCGGCGGCGGTCGCCCGCCGCCACGCAGCGGGCGGCCGCACGGCGCGCGAGAACGTGGCGGCGCTTGTCGATCCCGGGACGTTCGTCGAGTACGGGCGATTGGCCGTCGCCGCGCAACGCTCGCGCCGCACGCTCGACGAGCTCTACGAGCGCACGCCGGCCGACGGCCTCGTCGCCGGCATCGCGACCGTGAACGGCCGCCTGTTCGGAGAGCGAGCGCGGTGCGTGGTGATGGCCTACGACTACACCGTGCTCGCCGGTACGCAAGGGGCGATCGGCCACCGCAAGAAGGACCGCATGTTCGAGCTCGTCGAGCGGGCGCGGCTGCCGGTGGTCTTCTTCGTCGAGGGCGGCGGCGGGCGCCCCGGCGACACGGACTTTCCCGTCGCCTCTGCCCTCGACGTACGTGCCTTCGCGCTGTGGGCGCGCCTAGCGGGCCACGTTCCCCGCATCGCTGTCGTCAACGGCTACTGCTTCGCTGGCAACGCCGTTCTCGCCGGTTGCGCCGACCTCGTCGTCGCGACCGAACGTTCCTGGCTCGGGATGGGCAGACCGGCGATGATCGAGGCAGGAGGTCTCGGGCAGGTCGCTGCGAACGAGATCGGTCCCGCCGCGGAGCAGGCGGCGAACGGTGTCGTCGACATCGTCGTCCAAGACGAAGAGGAGGCGGCGAGGGTCGTTCGCACGTTGCTCTCCTACTTCCAGGGCGACCTCGACGGCGGTGAGGCGGAAGCACAGGAACAGCTCCGCACTGCGATACCGACCAGCAGCAGGCGCGCTTTCGACATCCGCAGGGTTGTCGACACGGTCTTCGACCGTGGCTCTGTCACCTACCTGGGCGAGCGCTACGCCCCGGAGCTCGTTACGGCGCTGGCTCGCCTCGAAGGCCGCGCGGTCGCCGTGATCGCCAACAACAGCATCCACAAAGCGGGCGTGATCACGAGCGAGGCGGCGGTCAAAGCCGCGCGTTTTCTCGGTATTTGCGCCGACTTCGAGCTGCCGGTTGTGTCGTTCGTCGACACCCCGGGTTTCATGGTCGGACCCGAACACGAACGCACCGGCTTGGTGCGCCACGCCGGCGACTTTCTGCGCGCCGGTGCGCGGCTGCGGGCCCCGCTGCTGGCAGTGGTAGTGCGCCGCGGCTTCGGTTTGGGCGCTCAGGCGATGGTCGGCGGCAGCCTGCGCGAACCGCACTTGGCCGTCGCCTGGGCCGGGGCGCAGCTCGGGCCGATGAACCTGGAGGGAGCGGTCAGGCTGGCGCTGCGGCGGGAACTCGAACGCGTCGCTGACGAAGCCGAGCGCGAGCGGATCGTGCGCGACGCCACACGGCTCGCCGAGGAGCAGGGCAGCGCGCTGAACGCAGCGCGGCTTTTCGAGCTCGACGACGTCATCGACCCGGTCGAGACGCGGAGCTGTCTCGCCCGGGCGTTGGCTACGTACGGTGCGAGCGGCTTGGTCTAGCAGGGTACGCTGGCGGCGATGGCGGGGACGGCTGTCGAGGCTCTCGATCTGCCTCTGTTCGACTACCTCGATCCGCAGCTACGCGGCGAGAAGCTGCACCGGGTCGTGCGCGACCTGCGCGCACGAGGGTGGCTCGCGCGAGCGCCGATCGGCTACGTCGTGCTCGACCGTGAAGCGGCGGAGTTCTTCCTGCGCGCCCGCGAGGCTGTGTTCCCCGGGCTCAAGATCGCCGAGCTCTTCGGCGTGCCCGAGGGGCCGCTGCTCGAACAGATCCGTCGCAACATCCTCAACCTGACGGGCGACAGCCACCGGCGGCTGCGCAACCTCGTCAACCCCTTCTTCACGCCCCGCGCCGCCGATCGCCGGCGCCCGCTTATGCGCGAACTGCTAGCGGCCATATGGGAAGAGCTGTCTGCGGCGAAGCGCTGCGAGGCCGTCGGCGCGCTCTGCGAGCCCTACCCCGCTCAAGCGATCGCTCGTGTGGTCGGTGCCCCGCTCACCGACGCGCCGCTTCTCGAGCGCTGGTCGGGTCTCATCCAGCAACAGTTCGACGGTCCCGCCCTGCTCGCGCGGCGCGATGAGATCGAACGCGCCTGCGCCGAGTTCTACGAGTACTGCGCCGCGCTGATCGCCGAGCGCCGTGCACGGCCACGCGACGATCTTGTGTCGGAGCTCGTGCGCGCCGAGCAGGAAGGCGATCGTTTGAGCGACGTCGAGTGCATGAACCTGGTGCTGAACGTGCTGGTCGGCGGTGTCGAGACGACGCAGGCGCAGCTCGCCCACGCCCTGCGTCTGTTCGCAACCCACCCCGAGCAGTGGCAGCTGCTCGCCGAGCGGCCAGAGTTGGCTGGCTGTGCGGTCGAGGAGGTCCTGCGCTTCGAGCCAGTGACGCCGTTCACAGCGCGCCTGCTGGAGCGGGATATCGAGTTTCGGGGCGTCCGCTTTCCCGCCGGCACGGTGGTGATGGTGTGCCAACTGGCTGCCAACCGCGATGGAGTGCCCGGCGACCCCGAGCGTTTCGACATCGCACGCCCCCCGGGTGGGCCGCGCACGTTGGCGTTCGGTGCCGGCATCCACTACTGCCTCGGCGCCAA
>BEIR01000147.1 GCA_002898855.1 bacterium HR41 | reverse complement strand
GTCGTCGAGCGTGACCTTGGCGTCGAGCGCAACGACCTCGCGGCTCTTGGTGACGAGCAGGGGGTTGACCTCGACGAGGGTGGCGTCCTCGCGAATGAAGACCTCGTAGAGCTTGCCGAGGATCGCGCCCACCGGCCGCACGACGTCACGCGCAATACCGGCCTCGAAAGCCAGGCGACGGCCGTGGAAATCCTGGAAACCGAGCAGCGGATCGATGTGCAGGCGGACGATCGCTTGCGGGTCGCGCGCGGCGATCTCCTCGACGTCCATCCCGCCCATCCGCGACAGCATCACGAGCGGGCGTTTCGCCGAGCGGTCGAGAAGAACGGCGGCGTAGTACTCCTCGTCGATCTCCGACGCCCGCTCGATCCACAGCTCGTGGACCGTGAAACCGCGGATGTCCATGCCCAGGATCGCTTCGGCGTGGGCGCGGGCTTCGTCGCGGTTGCGAGCCAGCTTGATGCCACCGGCCTTGCCGCGCCCGCCGATCTTGACCTGGGCCTTCACCACCACTGGGTAGCCGAGCTCGTCAGCGGCAGCGACCGCCGCGTCGACACTGTCGGCGTGCCGGCCTTCGGGTACGGGGACGCCGTGTTTGCGGAAAAGCTGCTTGCCCTGGTACTCGAGAAGATCCATCGCTCGTCCGTAAAATTCGCGCCCGCCTCCGGCGGGC
Source organism: bacterium HR41 (assembly GCA_002898855.1). Taxonomy (GTDB): domain Bacteria; phylum Actinomycetota; class Thermoleophilia; order Solirubrobacterales; family Thermoleophilaceae; genus Thermoleophilum. The sequence goes on along the minus strand of BEIR01000147.1, from coordinate 3,815 downwards.
TTCCCGCCACAGACGGCGCGCAACACTACCGAACCTTCGAACGTCAGGAGAGCCTTGGCACTACCGAAGACCGTCAAGTTCGTCAGCTTCGACTGCTACGGCACCCTCATCGACTGGGAAACCGGGATCTACGAGGCGTTCCGCGACGAGGCGGCGAAGGACGGATTCACGGTCGATCGCGACCAGCTGATCCCGCTCTTCATGCAGCACATGCGCGAGGTGATGCGCGGTTCCTACGAGCTCTACGCCGAGGTGCTGCGTCGCACCGCGCGCGCCGTGGCCAAGGAGATCGGCTGGGAAGCGTTGCTCGAGGAGGGCCAGCGCGCGAACTTTCTGCCCAATAGCGTGCCGCGCTGGCCACCGTTCGCCGAGACCAACAAGGTCCTCGAACGCCTGCGCAAGAAGGTCGATCTCGGCATCCTCTCGAACATCGACGACAAGCTGCTCGGTGCTACGCGGCGCCACTTCACGGTCGATTTCGATCTGGTGGTGACGGGCCAGCAGGTTCGCTCCTACAAGCCCGATCCGGCCCATTTCAAGGAGTGCGCACGGCGTCTCGAAGACCGCAAAAAGGAGTGGGTCCACATCGCCTCGGGCTGGGAGACGGACATCGAGCCCTGCCTCAAACAGAAGATCCCGGTGGTGTGGATCGACCGCCACGGGGCCGGCCCGCCCGAGAAGGCGCGGAAAAAGCCGGACGCCATCGTCAAGAACCTGCGCGAGGCGGCGAAGGCGCTCGGGCTGTAGCGCCGGGCCGGCCGCTTGTCGGTGTTGGTACTCGTGCCATCAGCAGCGCCGATGCGCACATGCCGGCGGCGAGGAGCCAGCCGAGCGTGCCGAACCCGGCGGCGCCGATAACCGCACCGCCCGCGGCCGCTCCGAAGACGTAGCCGAGCTGAGCGCTTGCCGTGCGTGCCGCCATCATCGTCGCCTCCTGTGCCGGAAGCTGGGCGAGCGCGAGCGCGCTCGAAGCGGTCGAGCGCAACGCTGCGAAGAAGGCGGTCAAACAGAACGCCGCGAGGGTGAAGGCGACCGCCGGCGTGACGTTGAGCAAGGGGACGAACGCGGCGGCCATCCCAAGCGCCCCGGCGATCGCCCACAGCCGAGCACGCCGTCCGACCAGATGGCGCCCGCTGGTGGCCGCTACCGCCAGATAGACGGCCGAGCCGCAAGCGAGGAGGAAGCCGACGCTCGCCTCGCGCACGCCGTAGGTCTCGATGTAGAACGCGCCGGCGTAGGTGAGCTCGGCGGTCCAAGCGCCGAACGCCACCAGTTCGGCTACGGTCCAGCGCCGCGCGCCGACATCGCACCAGATCGATACCAGCGCCGCGAGTCCGCTGTCGCCGCTACCGCACGTGCGCGGTGCGCGCAGACCGCCTACGACCGCGACGAGCGCGGCTGTGGCGGGCACCAGATAGGCCGCCCGCCACGAGACAGTGTCCGTAAGGACCCCGATTATCGGGTTCCCGACGATCCACGCCAGCGACTGCGCGCCGACCACGAACCCGAGCGCCCACCCCACCTCGCGGCCGTGGAAAAACGCCGAGGCACCGGCGAAACCGGCCGACAACAGGCACGCGACAGCCCCGCCCGCGACGATGTGGGCGGCGAGAAACACGGTCAGCGACGGGGCCGCCGCGATAGCGGCGCAGGCGCACAGGCCAATCACGCCTCCGAGTACGATCAAGCGCGCCGGGCCGAGACGGTTGCCGTACGCCGCGACAGGTACCGAACCCGCTGCGGCGGCGAACGCCAGCACCGCGCGCGCGAGACCGACGGTGCCCACGCCGGTGCCGAAGTCGCGTGCAACGGCAGCGAGGATCGGCGCCAGCGCAACGATCGTCGCCTGGGAGGCGACGGTCGAAGCGGCCAACGGCACCAACCGCCGCCAGCGCGATCGCGTCGAGGCGGCGGTGTGCGCTGGCGCGCCCGTCAGAGCGGCTTACTGGATGACGGCGATCGTTTCGCCGATCGCGACGGCACCGCCCTCGTTGACGCCGATCTTCACGACCTTGCCGGCGACGGGCGCGGTGATCTCGTTCTCCATCTTCATCGCTTCGATCACGCAGATCAACGCGCCCTGCTCGACCTCGGCGCCCTCCTGGACGGCGACTTTGAGCACCGTGCCCTGGATCGGCGAGACGAGTTCCCCGGAGGCGCCGTCCGACGAGGACGAGCCGCGCTTGCGGCGCTGCGGCGGCTTGCGTGCTCCTTGCGCCTGCGCGGGCGCGGCGCCGTTGCTCGCTCCGCCTACAGGCGGCGGGCCGATGACGCGCACGTCGAAGCGCCGCCCCGACACCTCGACCGCGTAACGGCGCTCGACCTTGACCTCTTCCTCGGCAGCCTCCTCGAGCTGCGCCTCGCCGGCAGCTTCGCGTTCAGGCTCCTCGAGCGAACGTAGCCACTCCTTGTCGCCCAGCAGGTCGCGACAGGTCTCGCCGCGTGCCCACTGCTCGGTGGCGAGCAGCTTCTTGTGGAACGGGATCAGCGTGCGGATGCCGCCGATCTCGTACTCGTGGAGCGCGCGCAGCATGCGCCGCGTCGCTGCCTCGCGGTCGACGTCCCAGACGATCAGCTTGGCGATCATCGGGTCGTAGAGCGGGAGCACCTCGTAGCCCGCCTCGACGCCCGAGTCGACGCGCACGCCCGGCCCCGCCGGCTCGCGGTAGTGCGTGATCTTGCCGGGGGCGGGAGCGAAGTTCTTGGCCGCCGACTCGGCGTTGATGCGGCACTCGATCGCGTGGCCGCGAATCTCGAGGTCCTCTTGCTTGAACGAGATCGGCTCGCCGGCGGCGATCCGGATCTGTTCGCGGACGATGTCGACACCGGTGACCATCTCGGTCACGCAGTGCTCGACCTGAACGCGCGTGTTCATCTCGAGGAAGTAGTACTGGTCGCCGGACAGCAGACCCTCGACGGTTCCTGCCGACCGGTAGCCAACGGCGCGTGCCGCCTCGACACCGATCTGGCCGATCCGCTCGCGCAGCTCCGGCGTGACGAGCGGTCCGGGTGCTTCCTCGATCAGCTTCTGGTGGCGCCGCTGGATCGAGCAGTCGCGCTCGAACAGGTAGACGATGTTGCCGTGGTCGTCGGCGAGGATCTGGACCTCGACGTGGCGCGGGTCGGGGATGTAGCGCTCGATGTAGACGGTGGGATCGGCGAAGAACTTCTCGCCCTCGCGCGAAGCTCCCTCGAACGCTTTCTCGAGGTCGTCCTCGGATTCAGCGACGCGGAAGCCCTTGCCGCCGCCGCCGCCAGCGGCCTTGAAGGCGACCGGATAACCGATTTCGGCGGCGATCTTCGCCGCCTCCTCGACCGACTCGACGGGATCGGTCGTGCCGGGGACGATCGGCACGCCCGCCGCTTTCATCAGCTCGCGGGCGCGCGTCTTCGAGCCCATCGCTTCGATCGCTTCCGGCGGCGGGCCAATGAAGACGATGCCAGCGTCAGCGCAGGCACGCGCGAAGGTGGCGTTCTCGGCGAGAAAGCCGTAGCCAGGGTGGATCGCCTGCGCGCCCGCCTTCTGCGCGACCTCGATGATCTTCGGGATGTTCAGATAGCTCTCGGGCGCCGGGCCGGGGCCGAGCAGATAGGCCTCATCGGCACGCCGAACGTGCGGCGCGTCGCGGTCCGGCTCCGAGTAAACGGCGACGCTGGCGATACCGAGTTCTTCGAGCGTCCGCATGACGCGGATCGCGATCTCTCCACGGTTGGCGACGAGGACCTTGTCGAACATGCGACCGCGAAGAGTACCGGGCGGCGGCGGTCCGCGGCGCGGCTAGGTGACTCACGGACCGTTTCCGGGTCGGACGTGG
>BEIR01000146.1 GCA_002898855.1 bacterium HR41 | reverse complement strand
GCCGCTCTTGTCGGCCTGGGCAAGTTCCGGCGGCTGCGCCACGCCGCTGGCGGTGCACGCGGCCAGCGGGTAGTCGAAATGCCGCGTGCGGTCGCCGGCGACGCTGCGCTGCTCGTGCTAGCCGCGCTCGGCGCGGCGTGGGTCGGGCTCGTCGCGGCGATGGCCGAGCGCGGCTATGCAGGCAACCAGCGTTACTTGATCGGTACGACCGCTGTGCTGTGCGTACTGGCCGGTGTCGGCGTGGGACGCATCCTGCACCTGGTCGGCCGCGTGGGCGCTGGCCGCTCGTCGCGCCGCGTCGCCGTCGTGCAGGCGGCGACCGTCGCGGTCATCGCCGCGATCGCCGCACCGGTGGTGGTCGCCAAGGCCGATAACGTCGGCCGGGTTACCGATCGGCTGCGCTACGAGGCACGGCTTTGGTCCGACCTCAAGCGGCTGATCGCCCGCGCGGGAGGCAAGGAGCGCCTGCTCGCCTGCGGCGGGGTGTTCTCGGGACCGTTCCAGACACAGATGGTGGCCTACGAGCTCGGCCTGCACGGTCGCGACGTCGGCTGGCCCGGGACGCCGCCTCCCGGCGTGCTCTTCCGCACCCGCACCGTCCCGGGCGGTCCACTCGTCGGGATACCTCGCGACCGCCGCTACCGCGAGGTCCTGCGTGTCGGCCTCTGGCGCATCTGGACCGTTCCCCCGCAGGGCCAACCGCCCGGCCCGCGCTCTTGCCCGCGCCGGCCGGGACAGCCGACCGCGCCGCCGCCCCCGGGCGGCCTGCCGTTCGCTCGCCGCACCGCGACCGCGAGTACCACTACGCTGCGCGCGTGGCAGTAGCGGCCCCGCGCACTAGTCGAGGCACAGCGGCGCGCATCGACAATCGCGTCGCGATCGGCTTGTTCGTCGTCGCAGCGGTAGCCGTTTCGTGGTTCTTGCGCACGCGCGCGCTCGGCGCCTCGCTGTGGATGGACGAGGGTCTCTCTATCGGCATCGCCTCGCAGCCGCTCGACGAGATCCCGACCGTGCTCCGCCAGGACGGGTCGCCGCCGCTCTACTACCTGCTGCTCGGCCTTTGGGTGCGGCTGATCGGCAACGGACCGGCCGAGACGCAAGCGCTGTCGGTGCTGATCGCCGTGGCCTCGATACCGATCGGGCTTTGGGCCGGTTGGAGCCTGTTCGGGCGGCGCGCCGGCATCTACCTCGCTGCGCTGTGCGCCGTCAATCCGTTCCTCACCACGTACGCGCAAGAGGTGCGGATGTACTCGCTGATGTTGACGCTGTCGCTGGCGACAAGCGCCGCCTTCCTCAACGCCTTCGTGCTGCGTCGCCGGGCCTACCTCGCGCCGTTCGCCGTACTGCTGGCGGCGATGCTCTACACCCACAACTGGGCGCTCTTCGTGTCGATCGGTCTGGTGACGGCGCTCCTGTGGCTGTTGGTCGAAAGCGCTCCCAGCGAGCGACGCGCGCTCGTGCGCGACGCCGGGATGACGTTCGGTGCGGCCGGCGTCCTCTACTTGCCGTGGCTTCCCACTTTGCTCTTCCAAGTCCAGCACACCGGCGCGCCGTGGCTGAACCCGCCCCGCCTGGGTGCCCCCGTGCAGATCTCGAAGTATCTGCTGGGTGGGGGTACCGCCACCTCCGCGCTGGCGCTCGCGGGCGGCAGCGGCATCGCCGAAGTCTTCCGCCGTGGCCGCGACGATCCCGAGCGCAGGACGCTCTTCGCCGCCGCCCTCGTCGTGGTGGCGATGCTCGCTTCGGCGTGGCTCGTCTCGCAGGTTTCGCCGGCGTGGACGACGCGCTACTTGGGCGCATCGCTCGGTCCGTTGATGCTGATCTTCGCTGCCGGGCTTGCCCGCGCCGGCAAGCTCGGGATCGTGGCGCTGTGCATCGTGCTCGCGATCTGGTCGCTGCCGCGCCTCTACGACTTGCGTAACAAGAGCAACGCCGCCGATCTGGCTCAGGCTGCGGTCGGCCAGCTGCGTCCGGGCGACCTCGTTATCTCGCTGCAACCGGAGCAGACGCCGCTTCTCGCCTACCACCTCGAAACCTTGCGCGGTGAGCGCGGCCTGCGCTACGCGACGCCGCTCGGGCCGGTAGCGAACCGCTTCGTGATGGATTGGCGCGACTCGCAGAAGCGGCTCGAGCGGGCGACTGTCGCCAAAAATCTCGAGCCCCTGCTTGCTAGCCTTCCGCGCCGCGCCCGGGTGCTTCTGGTGCACCCGATAGCGGCGCGCCGCGACGACTGGGACGCGCCCTGGACGGCGCTCGTCCGCCGTCGAGCCGCTCAATGGGGGGCAGCGCTCGCGACGGACCGGCGCTTCCGGCGGGTTGCGACGGTACCGCCCTTCTACAGGCGAGCGACCAGGATCGGGGTGCGAGCCGTGCTCTACGAGAAGACCGGAGCGTGACAGCCATGGCCAACCAGAACATGCCAACAAGCAGCGACGACGCGCGCGGGCGCCACGTGCCGGCGCCGAAGCCCAAGAAAGAGCTCGTCAAGACGCCGCCGCCCGCCAACCTCGCGCACCCCGAGATGCTCGAGAAGCCGACGTTGGTGCTGGGGGCCGGCCCCGCCGGTCTGACCGCGGGCTACCTGCTCGCCAAACAGAGCTTGCCGGTGGTCGTGCTGGAGGCCGAGGATCAGGTCGGCGGTATCGCCAAGACCGTCGTGCGCGACGGCTACCGCTTCGACCTCGGCGGCCACCGCTTCTTCACCAAGGTGCGAGAGGTCGACGAGCTCTGGCACGAGATCATGCGCGAGGAGTTCCTGCTGCGGCCGCGCATGTCGCGCATCTACTGGCGCGATGGTCGCGGGCGCACGAAGTTCCTCGACTATCCGCTGCGCGGCCCCGACGTCATTCGCAAGCTCGGCCCTGTCGACCTCACCAAGGCGCTGCTCTCGTACCTCTGGGCGACGATCAAACCGAAGGGCAAGGAGGAGACCTTCGAACAGTGGGTCTCCAACCGCTTCGGGCGCTGGCTGTTCAACCAGTTCTTCAAGTCCTACACCGAGAAGGTGTGGGGAGTGTCGACGTCGGAGATCCGCTCCGAGTGGGCCGCACAGCGCATCAAGGGGCTTTCCTTCTTCAGCGCGGCGAAGTCGGCGTTCTTCGGCAACAAGGGCAACAAGGTCAAGTCGCTGATCTCAGAGTTCCACTACCCGCGCTACGGCCCGGGCCAGATGTGGGAGACGATGACCGACGACATCGAAAAGCTCGGCGGCAAGGTGCTGCTCAACCACAAGGTCACCAAGCTCGAGCTCGACGGCAACCGTGTCGTACGCGTCCACGCTGGCGGCGAGGTGTTCGAGCCCTCGCAGGTGATCTCGTCGCTGCCGCTGCGCAACGTCGTCGGCATCGTCGATCCGCCGGCCCCGGGCGAGGTGCGTGCCGCCGCTAAGGGGCTGCGCTACCGCGACTTCCTCACGGTCGCGCTGGTTCTCGACGGCGAGGATCTCTTCCCCGACAACTGGATCTACATCCACGACCCGCACGTCAAGGTCGGCCGCATCCAGAACTACCGCTCGTGGAGCCCCTGGATGGTTCCCGACCCGACCAAGGCGTGCGTCGGTCTCGAGTACTTCTGCTTCGCCGGTGACGAGCTGTGGTCGATGGACGACGACGATCTCGTCGACTTGGCGATGAGCGAGCTCGAGCAGCTCGGCCTGGCGACGCGCGACAAGCTGCAGTTCGGGTTCGTGGTGCGCGTGCCCAAGGCCTACCCGATGTACGACCAGGACTACGCCGACCGGGTAGCGACGATCCGCGCCTGGCTCGAGGGGATCGAAAACCTCGTGCAGGTCGGGCGCAACGGTCTGCACCGCTACAACAACTCCGACCACTCGATGCTGACCGCGATGCGCGCGGTCGAGAACTTGGTGCACGGCACCGACCACGACATCTGGGCTGTCAACGCCGAGTCCGTCTACCACGAAGAACAGACCCAGGACGAGGAGCAGCCCTATATCCGCGCTCCCGAGACCGAGGCGATGAAGGAGCCGCTCGCGTCCTAGCCACCGCTAAGGCGGCCCCTCCCGGCCGGGCTAGACCTCGTTGCCGGGAGCGGGACGGTCGTCGGGCGCGATCGGTAGGCGCACGATCGGCAAGCCGCGGCGCTGCTCGCAGCGTCGCAACCGGCGCACTTCGATCAACGGACCCGGCCGCGCGTAGGCGCGCGGGTAGTAGAGGTAAGAGTGGTCGAAGTGGAAGGGTACGGGTCGGGCGCCGCGCCGGTAAGGGCTGAAGCGGCGAACGACCGTCGATTCCCGGTCGAGACGGCGGTAGTAGGCGCGCGCTGCCGCCGACGCGCGCTCGGCGCGGTCGCGCACGAGGCTCATCGTTATCACCGTGCAGTAGCCGTAGAAGCGGTACTGGTCGATCAGCCGCGGATACAGCGCGCGGTAGTAGTTGGTTGCCGCAAGTGCCCCGTCGGGGCGGGCGAGGATCGCTGGTTTCCCGCGCGAACAGCGCTCGTAGCCGGGAAGCTGCACGCGCCAGCCGGGGTGTCTGAAGCCGCCCTCGTCG
>BEIR01000145.1 GCA_002898855.1 bacterium HR41 | reverse complement strand
AGCTGGTGCTACGAGCGGCAGCGGAGCGGGTGAGAGTCAGCCAGGGGGAGCTGGCGACGAGAGCGGCGGCCTCGTTTACGAGGTGCGGATCGAGTCGACGAGGGTCGTGCCACGCCGGCTCGAGGTTCCCGCCTACCTGGGGGTGACCGTCCGAGTGCGTTCGGGCGACGGGCGGTCCCACACCGTGCGGCTAGCCGGGCGCAACTGGTCGGTGCCGGCGGCAGGCGAGGTGGTGGTTGCGCTCGAGGGGCTGCGGCCTGGGAGCAAGCTTGTGGGCTCTGTCGACGGTGACCGCATGGCGTTCACTGTCGCCGCGGTGTCCGAGCTGGAACGCTAGCGCCGGTTGTTGCCTGGCGAGACGTGCGCTCGCGGCGCGCTCCCACTTTGCGGTCGCGGTCGCCGCAGCTGCCGCCGCCCGGTCCGCTGATCCCGGATGTGCGCGTTCCCGAATCGCTCTGCCCGCGCCGCCTGGAACCTAAGCTGGCCAGCCAGCCAAATCTTGTGTAGGCTTGCGTCTGTCCGCGCTGGCATGCCGACGGCGTGGGTCGCGTCGACGGGCTAGAGGAGGTCGCTCGCGAGGCCCGCCAGACGCCGCGAAGGCAGAGCAGCGTGGCCGCAGGGGAGAGCGAGGGAAGGAGGAGCTGAGGTGAGCGAGCCGGTCATCCGCCGCACCGAACGGGCCGATTTCGTCGCGTCTTCGGATCCCGCGCTGCAAGCGAGCGCCGACCGCGGCGAGGTCAACCTCCTCAGCTACCGCGAGCTGTACCACCTCTGGGAACGCCAGCAGTGGAGTGTCCAGGACATCGATTTCTCGCGCGACCGCGTCGACTGGCACGAGCGCATCTCACCCGACGAGCGCTTCCAGCGCATGTATGGGCTGTCCTCGTTCTTCGTCGGCGAGCAGCGCGTCACCGCCGAGCTCGGGCCGATGATGCGCGCCGCCCCGACCGAGGACATGCGCATCTTCCTCGCCACGCAGATCGCCGACGAGGGACGGCACGTCGCTTTCTTCGACCGCTTCTACAGCGAGGTCGGGATCTTCGAGGCCGAGGGCGTGCAGGAACGGCTCGCCGAGGCCGAGGCCCAGGTAAACCCGAGCTTCTACGAGCTGTTCGACGAGATGCTGCGCGAGCGCGTCGACCGCCTCGCCAGCGAGCCCGAGGATCTCGAGGCACTCGTCGAGGCTGTGACCATCTACCACATGGTCCTCGAGGGCATGCTCGCCCTCACCGGACAGCACTTCATCATCGCCTACAACGAGGAGCAGGGCACTCTGCCCGGCTTCGTCGAGGGTTTCAGCAACGTCGCTCGTGACGAGCACCGCCACGTCGCCTTCGGCTCGCGCTTCCTGCGCGAGATGGCCGAGCGCGACGAGCGCTACCGCACGGCAATCAGTCGTACGCTCGAGAAGGTCGCCCCGGTCGCCGAACAAGTGCTGCGACCGCACTGGTACGAGGAGGGTATGCCGCTCTTCGGCTACTCGCTCGGCGAGGTGCGAGCGTTCGCGCTCAAAGCGCTGGAACGGCGCTTGAAGGCGATCGGGCTGGTCGCAGTGTCCTAGGCACGGACGCCGGCGCCCCAGCTGCAGTCGCGTACGCCGACCAAGTTCTGCCAGCGCGCCGGGGCGCGCTGCCACCGCCGGAGTGGCGTATGCGACGGCGGGCCAGCAGTGTCAGCGCCGTCGCTGCGCTTCAGGGCGCGATCGCACCGGGCGGCTGGGTTCCGAAGCCGCTGCCTGCGGTCGCGGCGCCGCCGCTCGGGGCACCGGTGCCGCCTGCGCTGCTGGCTGCGCCACCGCCAGCTGCCGACGAGCTCGCTTGCCCCGAGTCCGACGTAGAGCCTGATGGTTGGGTAGACCCGCTTTGGGTCGAGCTTCCCAGCGGTGTCGCACCACCAGCCGGCGGTTGCTGATCGGTCGCCGGCTGTCCTTGCCCGCCGGGCGCTGTTGCATCGGCCGGAGGCTCGTTTCCGTACTGGCTGTCGCCGGCCGACCTGGTCGCGACGGGCGGCTGTTCGATCGTCACCGTCGGCGGCGGCCCCGGCTCGGGCGGCAGAGTCACGACATCGTGGATCCGCTCGACCACGGGGGGTGCGGGAGGCGACGGCGGAGCTGTCGCGGCTAGCGAGAGCGGCCGGTCGGCGACGGGAGCGAGCGGCGCCGCTTGCGCGGCAGCGGGCAGCGCCGGCTGGGCGGTCCGAGCGGTCGTGTCCGCGCTCGCCGCCGGGGCTGTTACGGCCTCACTCGCCACCTGGGCCTTCCCGTCCGCGGAGCGGTGCCCGGCGTGGTCGCGCGCTGCTCTCTCGGCGACGGGCGCGGCGCTCTTGTTGTTCGTGGCTGTGCGCGTGCCGTGACCGATCTCGATCGCGCCGGCAGCGACGACAGCGGCGGCCGCCGTCGCAGCCGCGGCCTTCGACGCGAACGTCGAGATACCGGCCGAGATGGCGCTTGTCGCCATGCCGCCGGCAGCAGCGCCGACGCCCGCCGCTCCGGCGCTCGCGCCGGCGGCTGCGCCAGCTGCGGTCACCGCCGACGCGCCCGCCGAGCACGCCACGCCACCCGCTCCGCACGCCGAGGCTGCGCCCGACGCCGCTGCACTGCCGGCGGCGCCTCCCGAGGCGGCACCACCGCCAAGTAGCTTGCCGACGACAAACTGCTTGAGCGCGAACAGCGGGCCGGCCGGCAGCAGCGCAGCCGCCAGCATCTTGCTCGTCTCCTTCAGATGGCTGCGGAAAGCGCGGCAGCGCTCGCAGCGACGGAGGTGGCGCCGCACCGCAGCGGGCAGCGCCTCCAAACCCTCGGCCTCGCGCGCGAGCGCGACGCGCACCTCGTCGCAGGTGAGGGTTCGCGCCTCGGCCGCCTCGGCAAGAGCCATCCGCGCCCGAACGAGCAGCGATTTGACGCTCGGGACCGTGGTCTCCATCGCCTCGGCGATCTGCTCGTACGAGAGCGCGTCGATCTCGCGCAGCAGCAGCGCCGTGCGCTGCGTTTCGGGAAGCTCCTGGACGTCGGCGAGGACGTGGCGGAACTCCTCGCGCTCGACGACGGTGTCCGCCGCGCTTGCGCCGTCGGTGCGGTCGAAGACCTCCATCGACTCGTGCGCTTGCGCCTGCGGGCGGCGCAGGTGGTTGAGGCAGCGGTTGCGCGCGATCCGGTACAGCCACGGTCGCGCGTTGATCGGCCGCTCGTCGGCGACCAGCGCGTTGTAGGCGGCAGCGAAGACCTCTTGCAGCACGTCCTCGGCGTCTTCGCGCGAGCCGAGCATGTGGCGACAGAAGGCGAAAAGTCGTGCTTCGTAGCGGCGAACGAGCGCTTCGAAGGCGTGGTCGTTACCGCGGCGCGTGAGTTCGATTAGGCGCTCGTCGCTCTGCAGCCGCAGCAGCGGCGAACGCCCGGCGATCGCTGCGGCGCGTGCGCGTGCTGTCAGTGCCGAAGCTTCCACCGGCTCGCTTCCCTAGTGCGGCTGTGTCTCTTGTCCCTCTATACGCGCACGCGCATAGCGCGTGCCGTGCCGCACACTCCTTACGACACCGTAGCAGCGGTCAAGTTGCGCAACCGCCGGTGTATGTCCGCTTCGATCTGGCGTACGCGCTCGCCGCTGATGCCGCAGCGCGCGCCGACCTCGCGGAGCGCCGTTCCCTCGCCGTTGAGCCCGGCGCGTGCCGCGAGCACCTGGCGCTCACGATCGCGGAGCTCCTTATCCACGAGCGGCCAGATCTGGGCCGCGTAGACGCGATCGAGCACCTCTTCCTCGACGGTCGGTGCGCAGGGGTCGACTACCGTCTCGAGCTCGTCCTCCGTGGCGGGGGCGAACTCCGGTTCGCAGTCGATCAGCTCCTCCGCCTCCGCGACGCTGAGATCCGCGGCGCGCGCCGCTGCGGCGAGCTCGCGCGGATCTTCCGGGTCGCCGTCGCGAGCGGCGAGGGCGGCGTGCAGGCGCACGAGGCGGTCGTGAACGTGAACCGGTAGGCGGATAGTGCGGGAGTGGTTCGCCTGCGCGCGCTGTACGGCCTGGCGGATCCAGTGCACGGCGTAAGTGGAGAAGCGTGTGCCCCGGTCTGGATCGAACAGTTCGGCGGCGCGGATCACTCCGATCACGGCTTCCTGTAGCAGGTCGTCGAACGAGAGCGCCGTCGACGTACGAGCCTTACGCGCCGTGTCGGCAGCGAGCCGGACGTTGGCGGCGACGAGCGCGTTGCGCGCTGCGCGGTCGCCCTTTCTCGCTAGGCGCCCGAGCGCACGCTCCTCGGCAGCGGTCAAAAGACGGTGCGCGAGCATCCGGTCGCGAGGCGAGCGGACGCTATCGGCTCGACCGCAGCGGCCAGGCGCGCGGCGCGCGCGCTTGCGAGCGTCGACCGTTAGCGCCCACGTGTCGTGTGCCCGCGCGCGAGTACGCCTCTGCCTGTCGGGGTGCTCGCCGGGGAGCGTCGTTCGGGGGCCCTCGCAGACAGGCGTCGTTTGGGTGTGGTGGCGGGCAAGGGTCGAGGTTGGCGACGACCGCCGTCGACGAGCCGTTCTGGCTTGCTCGAGCTG
>BEIR01000144.1 GCA_002898855.1 bacterium HR41 | reverse complement strand
CCGGACTCGACAGAGCGGCAGCTCGGGAACGCGCGCGCGCCGCTCACCGGGTTTCCTTGTGCACGGTGTGGCGCCCGCACCAACGGCAGTACTTGCGCAGCTCGATCCGGTCGGGATCGTTGCGCTTGTTCTTCTCGGTCTGGTAGTTGCGCCGCTTGCACTCCTGGCAAGCGAGCGTGACCGCTATGCGAACCTCTCCGCGGGCCATCTCTCCAACGACGGTAGGACGGTTACTTGACGGCGAGCAGCCGTACCGGCAGCGTACGGCAGTCTAGCGGCGGGCAGCATACGGCTGCGGTCTCTACCATCTGTAGCCCGCGCGTTGCGGATCTTGCGCGAACCTGCCGCCGTAGCTCAGTAGGTAGAGCACTTCCATGGTAAGGAAGGGGTCCCCGGTTCGAGTCCGGGCGGCGGCTCTCGCTCGACGGCACGTGCTGCGAAGGACGCGCGGCGCCAACGGCCGCCCCACGTGCCCAGAAGTGCAGCTCCCGCGACGGCCAAGTGCTGCACCCCGCTGACAGCGCCGGCACTGGCCCGGCCTGTCCGTGCCAGTGATCTAGCTACGCCTCGGGCGCGGGCAGTGGGGGGGGCAGGATTCGAACCTGCGTAGGCATACGCCGCCAGATTTACAGTCTGGTCCCTTTGACCGCTCGGGCACCCCCCCGCGGTCGCGGACGTGGATTGTAGGCACGTGCGTGGCGACCGGCGCGCCGGCCGGATCGCGGGTCAAACCGCGTCGCGCAGCGCCTGCGCCTCGGGCAGCTGCTGGAGCTTGCGAAGCGTGTTGTTCTCGATCTGGCGGATGCGCTCGCGCGTGACGCCGAAGGCGCGACCGACCTCTTCGAGCGTCAAGGAGCGGCGGCCACGCAATCCGTAGCGAAGCTCGAGCACCTCGCGCTCGCGCGGGGGCAGCGCGGCCAGCGCCCGCCACACGCTCTCGCGACGAATCGCGCGCGACACCTCCTCGAACGGTGTCTGCGCCTCCTCGTCTTCGACGAAATCGCCGAGCTGCGAGTCCTCCTCCTCGCCGACAGGCTTGTCGAGCGACACCGGTGCCTGGGCGACGCGCAGGATCTCGCGCACGTCGTCGACGCTCCAGCCGAGCTCGGCCGCGATCTCCTCGGCGGTGGGCTCGCGACCGTGCTCTTGTACGAGCTGGCGCTCGACCTGGCTGACCTTGTTCATCTTCTCGACCATGTGTACGGGGATGCGGATCGTCCGCGCTTTGTCGGCGATCGCGCGCGTCACCGCCTGGCGGATCCACCACGTGGCGTAGGTCGAGAACTTGTAGCCACGGCGCCAGTCGAACTTTTCGACGGCACGGATCAGACCCAGCGAACCCTCCTGGATGAGGTCGAGGAACGACAGGCCTCGGCCCAGTTACCCCTTGGCGATCGACACGACCAGGCGCAGATTGGCCTCGATCATGTGCTGCTTGGCCGCCATGTCGCCACGCTCGATGCGCTTGGCGAGCTCGACCTCCTGCTCGGCGGTTAGCAGGTCGACGCGCCCGATCGAGCGCAGGTAGAGGCGCAGAGAGTCGAGGCTCGCTTCGTCGCTCGCCGGCGCGAGCGCGGTCGGCTCTGTGCGCGACCCGCTCTCGGCGACGAGCGCCTCGTGAACTGCGCCGAGCGCCAGCGGCTCGCCGAGGCGCTCTTCGCCGCCGTCTTCGCTCGGCAGCACCTCGATCCCAGCGTCCTGCAAGTGGGCCACCAGATCGCGTAGCGACTCGCTGTCGACTTCCAGCTCCTCGACACAAGCCGCGATCTCGTCGGCCGTTACGTACCCGCGCTCGCGGCCCTCGGCGAGCAGCCGCGCGAGCGCCTCGCTGCGACCGACAGCCTGATCTTGGTCGTCGAGCAACGCGACTGCGACGTTCGTGTCCTCCAACCCTCGCTCCTTCGAGACACGCATCGGCTTTCCCTCCACGGAGGGTCACCGCTTCACTCTCTACGACGTACTCCCTCTCTGTGCTGGCCCCGCACGGCGAGGCCACCGCGACACGAGTCGCGAGGAGCCGCGCCCGACCGGGGGCGGGCGTCGGGCCGGCCGGGAATATAACCGCACTGGCGGCTGCACGCGGTCGGTATCGTGCGGACAGATGTCCCAGCTGCCGACCACCGACGCGCCCGACGTCCAGGCGCGACGTCCACAGGCGACGGTGAGCCTGACGCGCGTCGGCGTCATCGGTGTGGAGAAGGTCCTGCGTATTCGCAGCAACGGCGACGAGCAGCTCTTCTACGCGCAACTCGAGTGCTTCGTCGATCTACCGCCCGACCAAAAGGGCGCGCACATGTCGCGCTTCGAGGAGGTCGTCAACGAAGCGATCG
Organism: bacterium HR41; assembly: GCA_002898855.1. Taxonomy (GTDB): domain Bacteria; phylum Actinomycetota; class Thermoleophilia; order Solirubrobacterales; family Thermoleophilaceae; genus Thermoleophilum. The sequence goes on along the minus strand of BEIR01000144.1, from coordinate 2,205 downwards.
ACACCGTCGTGCTGGGCGAAGCGTTCCGCGCCGAGACACTCGCGGCGCACATCGCCGAGCGCGTGCGCGAACGGCAGGGAGGTTTGCGCGCCGAAGCTCGGATCGCTGCGCGCTACCCGATCTCGCGACCGGCGCCGGCTTCGGGTGTGCCGACGCAAGAGATCTACACGATGTTCGGTGTCGCGATCGCCTCGGAGCGCGGTACGCGACGGCTAGTCGGCGTCCAGGCACAGGGGATGACCGCCTGTCCATGCGCTCAGGAGCTGGTTCGCGATCGCGCGGAAAGAAGGCTGCGGGAAGCGGGCGTCGACGCCGCAGTCGTAGAAGAGGTGTTGCGCGAGGTACCGGTCGCGACCCACAACCAGCGTGGCATCGGCACGCTCTACATCGGAGCGGTCGAGGCGTGCCGCGAAGGAATCGAGGCGACCGACCTGCTCGAAATCGTGGAAAGCTCGATGAGCGCCGAGATTTACGAGCTCATGAAGCGCAGCGACGAGGCGCTCGTTGTCGAGCGCGCCCACCGCACTCCACGCTTCGTCGAGGATTGCGTTCGCGAGATGGTGCGCCAGGCGGTCGCCCGCTACGAGCCGCTCGGGCCGGAGGCATTCGTGTACGCGCGCCAAGAAAACCTCGAGACCATCCACCGCCACAACGTGGTCGCCGAACGTTCGGGGCTGCTCGGCGAGCTTGCGAGCGAACTCGCCGGCGAGCAGCACGTGCTACACCATGTAACGATGCGCGAGTGGCTCGAGGGTCGCGAGGCATCGGCGACCTAACTGCACGTCCCTTGCCGCGGCCACGGCGAGCTGCCGCTCAAGCTCAAGATCGCCACTGCGGCGGTCGATCCATTCCCTGTGCAACTCGACGGTACCAGGGGGGATCACGTTCCCCGCGACCTCGGCACGGGATCGCTGACGCGCGACGCTGCCCTTTGCATCGCGCTCGTCGCTACCGCGCTGCCGTTCGCACGCAACGCTCGCGAGGAGGTCGATCGCTGGCTGCGCGTGCTACGGCTGAACGGGCACGCCGGCCGGGCGCTGCAGGGGCTCGGCGTCGGAGAGCTGCGGCTGCGCGCGAACGAGGACGCAGCGGTAACGGCGCTCCCCGGCCTCGGCACCCGTGCCGTCGACCTCGTCGTCGAACGCTCGCTCGCCCACGCCGCCGCGCGCGGTTCGTCGTGCGCCGACACCGGCGACGTGCTCGCCGCGCTGCTCTCGACCTACGGCGAAGAGATGGAGAAGGCGCTCGCCGCGCACGGAGCGACCGTCGCGGAGGTCGAGCGACGCCTCGCGCGGCCGCTCGTCGCCCGAGGTTGAGCGCAGGCTGCCGAGCCTGACCGCAGCGCCGCTAGTGGCGCCGCGCATCGTCGGCGGCGCGCAGCTCGAGACGGCGACGGAAGTTGACGAAGTAGTCGACCCCCGACACGACCGTAGTCGCGACCATCGCCCACACCAGAACTTGGACAGGCAGCACGTGCGGGTCGTGCACGGCGATCAGCGCGGTGACGGCGACTACCTGAACGATCGTTTTCGCCTTGCCGAGCACGCTCGCGGGGATGACAACGCCCTGCTGGCCGGCTGCGACGCGCAGCGCGGAGACGGCGAACTCGCGCGCTATCACCACCATCGCGACCCACGCGTCCAGCCGGTGGCGACCGACGAGCGCCAGCAGCGCCGCTACCACCAGCAACTTGTCGGCGATCGGGTCCATCACCTTGCCGAAGGTCGTGACGGCGTGGCGGGAACGCGCGATCCACCCGTCGAGCCCGTCGGTAAGCGCGGCGAGCGCGAAGACGGCGGCTGCGATCAGCGATCCCCCTTGCGCCTCGAGCGCCAGCACCACGACGAGCACCGGCACGAGCAGGATGCGGATCAGCGTGAGGACGTTGGGGATGTTGAGCGGCACCGCCCGCGTCCGCTAGAGGTCGACGGCGGCGCTGCGGCTTGCTGCCCGTCGGTTGCGCCAAGCGATCAGCTCGAAACCGAGTGTGCTTCCGATCGGACCGAGCGGCGAGACGGTGGCACCGAGCAACCACCAGGGAAAAAGCCCGCGTGCACAGCCGCGGGCCACCGCGATACAGAGCCCGATCCAGCCGAGACCGTGCGTCCAGCCGAGGATCGCCTCCCAACGCTCCGACAGCGAGCCGAGCCAGACGACGAGCAGGGCGGCGAACACCGCTAGTTCGGCGAGCGAGTAGATGCGAAC
>BEIR01000143.1 GCA_002898855.1 bacterium HR41 | reverse complement strand
GTTCAGCGAACGATCGTCGAGGATGCGCGCGCCCGCGCTGTCGACGTAGATCAGAGCGTGGCGGCGCGACACCGTGGGATCGTCGAGGCGCAGCTGCGCGGCGATCGAGCGCCCGATGCGCGTCCAGCCCTGTTCCAGGCGCACCCGTTCGATGCTGCCGTCATCGCTCTCGAATGCCAGGAAGCAGCCCTCCTCGCTTGCCAGCTCGTCGGCGAGGCGTTCGAGCCACTCCGGCGGATCGTTCGGCGCTTGCCTGTTACGTGTCCACGCTGCCGGCGTTTCGACGGTCGCTCCGAACGGATCGCGCGGATCGAAGAGCGTGTAACGGAACTTGCTCGAGCCGCACAGTGGGCAGGCCGGCAACTGCTCGCCCTCGTGCAGCGCGAGCAGGTACCCGCACCCCTCGCAACGGTAGGTACCCGCCTCGCGCAGCGGCTGCATAGATCGGTTAGCCATAACGCGATCCCTCGTTCTCCTTGCGTCTTTGCACCCCCTCGCCGCCGGTACTGCCAGCGGGGCACTCCTCTGGGTGTCTGGCCCTTTAGTTACCCATCCGGGCGCCGCTCTACACCCCGCCCGTACACAGCAAGCAGCGGCCGTAGGGCGCGGGCAGGGAAGGAGCATCCGCAGCGAGGGCGAAGCTTGCTGCATGCCCGACATCGCCCAACTGCTCGTTCGCCACAGTCTCGCCGCGAGCCGTCCAGCCGAGACGGTCTGCAGCGGGTGCGAGCGCACGCTGTTGACCGGTGAGCGCTGGCATCAGCTCGACGACAGCCGCACGCTGTGCGACCTCTGCTTCTCGCGCCTGCCGGAGGAGAGTCGCCAGGCCGTGCGCAGCGAGCGAGTGCGAGCGCTCGGCCGCGCGCTCGCGAAAAGCCCGTGCAGCCGCCGCTTCGCGCAGCGCGCCGCTTGATCGGCTAGCGGCGCGGTCGGCGACAGGCTGCGCTCGCGCCGGCGCCGGTAGCATCCAGCGCCCATGTCAGCGTTCACGGCGGCGACGACGATCACGGCAGAGCCCGCTCAGGTCTACAACTTCGTCGCCGATCTCGCCGCCTGGCCAGCAGTGGTCGACCACTTCGTTGCCGACTACCGGCTCGCGCGCGCCAACCCGGTCGGCCGCGGGGCCGCTGCCCGCTTCCAGGTGCGCTCCCCCGTCGGCAAGCCCTACGTCGAGCTTGACGTTTACTCGGCGGAGCGCCCGCGCGAGCTTTTGCTGCGCATCCGCTACGGGCGCGTGGGCCGCAACCGTGCGGTATGCGAGCTGCGTTTCGTTGCCGAGAGCACCGGCGTCACGCGTGTCGAGCTGCTGCTCGAGACCTACCCCGCCACGCGCTTCGACCGCCTGCGCGACGCGCTCTGCTCGCTGTGGCTGCGGCGGCGGGTCGCCGCCGCGCTCGAGCGGTTGCGGATGGTGTTCGAGGAACCCCCTGCCGAACCGCTGCGGCGCGCTACCGTCGCGGGTCTCGAGCCCGACAAAGGCCCGCGCTTCGGCGCCCACGCCGGCGCCGACCCGGCGCTCGGTACCCGCTGGGCGGGCGAACGGCTCCGCGCCCGGGGCGCACGCGCGGCGAGTGCAACCGTGCCGCGCTCGCAGCGCGTGGACGGGTAGACTCCGGCGCCGCCATGCACGCCACGAGACGCCTCGCGTTGCTTTCGCTCCTCGCACTGGTCGCCGCTGGTGCCGCTGCCTGCGGCACCGACAAGGACAAAGTCGGAATCGAGGAGCCGGCCCGCGAGGGGCTGCGCTTGCCGGTCGCGGGACTCGACTACAACGTCTTCATCACGCGCCAGCTCAACCTGCGCATCCCGCCCGACAAGGACTACTACCGCGGTCCCGAGCAGCGGCCGGGCGAGGCGCTCTACGGCGTGTTCCTGCAGGTTTGCAACCGTGGCGAGCGTGCCGCCCGCGCGACCGACGACTTCGAGGTCGTCGACAACCAGGGCAACGTCTTCAAACCCACGCCGCTGCCGCGCAGCAACGCGCTCGCCTACCACCCGCGCACGCTGCAGCCGAACGAGTGCATTCCCGAAGAGGGCTCGATCGCCCAGCAGGGGCCGACGGCCGGTGCGATGCTGCTCTTCCGCCTGCCGCTCGCCAACACCGAGAACCGCCCGCTCGTGCTGGTGATCCGCCCGCCGGCGGGGGCGGGCGGTCCCGAGCGTCGCATCAAGCTCGACCTGTAGCCGAAGGCGAGGCAGCCTAGGCGCGCGCTCGAGCGGCGTCCGGCGTCGCCGGGGCCGTTTCGGTCAAGCCGCGGCGTCGACCAGGCGCCGTCCGCGGTCAAGCAGCGTCGGCGCTGGCGCTGCCGCTGTCGAGCAGCACGCGGATGACCGTCAGCACGCTCTCGACGTCGGGCTCGAGCGCGCAGATCGCGTCGTTGTAGAGAAACGCCTCGCCGACGCGCACGATCAGGTATGCGAACAGCGGCGGCGGCAGCGGCACGATCAGCGCCGAGCGCTCGATCTCTTCACGCAGCAGCGCCTCGTAGGCGGCGACGAGGCGCCCCTGCACACCGCCGTGGCGGCGGGTGAGGATGCGGAGAGCCGTCTCGGCGTCAGCGTCGAGAAAACGGCGCAGCGGCTCGGCTTCGGCGACCCAGCGTGTGTAGCGCCGCGCCACCTCCAGGATCCGCCGCGCTCCGCGGCCGCGGGCACGCTCGACGGCGGTGCGGAAAAGGTGGTCGGCGAACGACCAGATCACGTCGGCGACGAGCTGCTCGCGGCTGCCCGCCCAGCGGTAGAGCGTGGGCCGGCTGACCCCGAGCTCGGCAGCTAGCGCGCGCATCTCGATGCGCCGCCCCTCGAGGTACCAGCTGCGCGCAAGCTCGAACGCGCGCACGTGACGCTCGGGCTCGCCAGCGAGCCACGAGCGGAAGAGCGGTGTGGGCGGAGGCGCCTGCGAGTACACACGCTCCCCCGCGCCTCCGCCGTTCGACATCGCCACCTTAGGATGAATCCTCGGTCGGACGCCACCCGAGCTCAAGGGCGCGGCGCAGGAAGTCGGCTGCCGTCGGAGCGGCTACGTCGCCGCCCGCACCTTGGCGGACGAGCAGCACGCAGAACGCCAGCACCGGCCTGCGGAGCGGTGCGTAACCGCAGAACCACGCGCTCAGCCGGGCGGGGTCGTCGCGCACCGACGGGGCTGTGCTGTCGGACGGCGGTCGGCTCGACAGCTCGGCGGTGCCGGTTTTTCCGGCGACACCGAGCGCGGGAAGCTCGGCACGGCGGCCGGTGCCGGTGGTGACGACAGCCCGCATCATCGTGCGCAGGGAGCCGGCGACGCTGCCGTCGAGCACCCGCCGGCGGCGCGGCGCAGCGGGCGTGATGTGCGGTTCGGCGCGCACGCCGTCGGCGGCGACGGCTTGGACCACTGACGCCATTCCGAGCGCCGAGGCGAGCACGCGGCCCTGGCCGATCGCGGTCGCCGCCACAGCCAGCGGCGTTGCGAGCTCGCGCGCCGGGGGCAGCGTGCTCGCCACCGCGCCCGGCACCGGCGGGCGGCGGTTGAAACCGAGCCGCTCGGCCATCGCCACGAGCCGAGCCGCGCCGACCCGCACAGCGAGCGGCGCGAACACCGAGTTGCACGAGTGCGCGAACGCCTCGACGAGCGTGCCGCCGCAGAGCTCGTCGTAGGCGTTGCGGATCTCGACACCGTCGACGCGCGCGGAGCGGGCGAGCGGGAAACGGTCGCCGAGCTCGGCGACGCCTGCGGCCAGCGCGGCCGCGGCAGTGACGATCTTGAACGTCGAGCCGGGCGGCTGGGTGCCCGCCAGAGCGAGCCCGGCGAGCGCTCGCACCGCGCCGGTGCGCGCGCCGAGCACGGCGATCGCCCCGAAGCGAGCGCCGAGCGCCGCCACCGCCGCCCGTTGCAATCGCACATCGATGGTGGTGCGAAGCGGGGGCGCCGGGCGCGGTGCGCTGCGCGCGAGCACGCGGCGGCCGGCGAGGAGCACACCTCCCGGCCGGCCCCGCAACCGTCGCTCGAACGCTGCCTCGAGCCCGCTGCTTCCGGTCGGCCAGTCGCGCGGGAAGCCGAGCGCGTACAGGCGCTCGCGCACGCTCTCGGCGCTGGTCGCGGCGAGCATGCCGGTGACGGGCAACGCTGCGCCGCCGATCGGGTAGACGCGCGCCGTCGCCGGTCCGCTCGCGAGCGCGGTGCCGTCGCGGGCGAGGATCGGCGCCCGCGCCGGCGGCAGTTCGCGGCGAGCGAGGCGCTCGCCGCGGCGGAGGCCGGGGAAGGCCAGCTCGCTCGCCAGCACGACACGCCCCTCGCGCACGCGCACCGCGATCGCGCCCCGCACCGTGCCGAAGGCGCGGGTGCGGGCTACGACCGGCAGCGTGAAGCGGTCGCCCGGCGCCGGCTCGGGTTTTCCCGCGGCGAGCGCGACGAGCGTCGCCGTGCGCCACTGTTCGCCGAACACGGCGCGCACGCGCGCGAGCGTCGGCGGACGGCCGCTGCGCGGGTCGATTGTCGTTCGCGCCAGCGCACGGCTGTCGCGGCGCTCGAGGGCGGCGGCGAAACGCTCGACGGTGGCGAGCACCTCGCCGC
>BEIR01000142.1 GCA_002898855.1 bacterium HR41 | reverse complement strand
CCGCAAGCTGCTCGAGACGCTCCCCGGCGAGACGACCGTCTATCCCGGGCACATGGGCGTGACGACGCTCGAGCGCGAGCGGCACACGAACCCCTTCCTGGCCGAGATCGCTAGCTGAAGTGGCGGCCGAGCGACTACGCGCACCGCGCGGAACCTTCGACGTGCTGCCGCCCGACAGCGGGCGCCGGCGCTGGCTCCAGGCGCTGTGCGCGCAGGTACTGGAACGGGCCGGGTTCAGCTACGTCGAGACGCCGGTGTTCGAAAGCACCGAGCTTTTCGCCCGCGGCGTCGGTGCCTCCACCGACATCGTGCGCAAGGAGATGTTCACTTTTTCCGACAAGGCGGGCCGTTCGCTCACCCTGCGGCCCGAGAACACGGCTGGCATCTGCCGCGCCTACATCGAGCACGGCATGCACAAGTGGCCGCAGCCGGTGCGCCTCTGGTATTGGGGGCCGTTTTTCCGCCACGAGGCGCCGCAGGCCGGCCGCTACCGCCAGTTCACGCAGGTGGGCGCCGAGACGCTCGGCTCCGACGATCCCGCGATCGACGCCGAAGCGATCCTGCTACTCGCCGAGATCCTCGAGCGCGCTGGCGTCGAGCGTTTGCGCTTGCGGATCGCGAGCCTCGGCAGTCCCGAGACGCGCCAGGCGTACGCCGAGGAGTTGCGCAGCTACCTGCGTGGGCGCGAGGCGGAGCTAGCACCGGAGGTGCGCGAGCGTCTCGACGTCAATCCGCTGCGCGCGTTCGACTCCGACCACGCCGGCACGCGCGCGGTGATGGCAGCGGCACCACGCCTGCTCGACCGGCTCGCCGCAGACGACGTCGAGCACTTCCGGGCGGTGCTCGGGTTGCTCGACGCAGCCGGGCTCGAATACGAGGTCGACACGACGCTCGTGCGCGGCCTCGACTACTACACGCGCACCGTGTTCGAGTTCGAGTCAGCGGCGCTCGGTGCGCAGCGCGGCGTCGGCGGCGGCGGTCGCTACGACCGTCTCGTCGCCGAGCTGGGTGGTCCCGATACGCCTGCGTGCGGGTGGGCAGCGGGTGTCGAGCGCATCCTGCTCGCGGGTGCTAAAGGGCCGGCAATGGCCGGTCCCGACGTGGTCGTCGCCACTGCCACAGGCGCTCGCGACGCTGTCGCGCGGGCTCTCCGACTCGCGCGCGAGCTGCGCGCCGCCGGACTGGCAGCGGAACTCGCCGAACCCGGTCGTGCGTTGCGGCGCCAGCTGCGACGGGCCGATCGCGTCGGCGCGCGCGCGGTGGCGATCGTCGGCGACGACCTGCAGCTGAAAATGCTCGACTCGGGAGCCCAGACGCCCGTCGCCGGCCCAGCGGAGGTCGTGCGGGCGCTGGCTAGCGGCGGAGAGGGTGCAGACCCGGGGGTGACAGCTTGAGCGGCAACGAACTCGGCGCCAAGGACCTCGTAGCTCGCGATCCGTGCTTCGCGCCCGTCGCGGCGAACCGCTACCGCGACCACTGGGCCGGCACTCTGCGTCCCGCCGATGCCGGCGCCCAGGTACGGCTGGCAGGGTGGATCCACCGCCGCCGCGACCACGGCGGCGTCGTCTTCTGCGACTTGCGCGACCGCAGCGGGCTCGTCCAGCTCGTGTTTCGTCCCGACGCCGACCGCAGCGTCCACGAGCGGGCTCACCAGCTCCGTTCCGAGGACGTCGTCTCGGTGCGCGGCACGGTCGTCGAGCGTCCGCCGGAAACCGTCAACCGCGACCTCGCCACCGGCGCCGTCGAGGTCGTCGTCGACGAGCTCGAGGTGCTCGCAGCCAGCGCTACACCGCCGTTCCCGATCGACGAACCGCGTCAGCTCGGCGAAGAGACGCGGCTGCGCTACCGCTACCTCGATCTGCGACGCGAGCAGATGGCCACCGCGCTGCTGTTGCGCGACCGCGTCTATCGCGAGATCCGCGACCAGCTCGCCGGCGAGGGTTTCGTCGAGATCGAGACGCCGCTCCTCACGCGCTCGACGCCCGAGGGAGCGCGCGACTTCCTCGTGCCAGCACGTCTGCGTCCGGGGACGTTCTACGCGCTGCCGCAGTCGCCGCAGCTCTACAAGCAGCTGTTGATGGTCGCGGGCTTCGAGCGCTACTTCCAGATCGCGCGCTGTTTCCGCGACGAGGACCTGCGCTCCGACCGCCAGCCCGAGTTCACCCAGCTCGACATCGAGATGGCGTTTGTCGACGAGGACGACGTGATCGCCACCTGCGACCGGTTGGTGGCGCGTCTGCTCGCGCTCGCCGGTATCGAGGTGCGGCTGCCGATCGAGCGCGTCACCTACGACGAGCTGATGCTGCGCTATGGCTCGGACCGCGCCGACCGGCGGCTGGGGCGCGAGATCCACGACCTCAGCGACATCTTCCGCACCAGCGAGTTCAACGTGTTCGCGAAAACGGTGGCCGACGGTGGCTGCGTGCGCGGTTTCGCCACTGCAGGCGACTTCCCGCGGCGACGCTTCGACGAGCTGACCGAGCGCGCACGCGAGCTGGGGGCTGGGGGGCTCGTGTGGGCTGTCGTCGAGGAGGGCGGAAGCTGGCGCTCGCCGGTAGCGAAGTTTCTCTCGCCCGCCGAGATGCACAGCACCGTCGAGCGTTTGGGGGCGGCCCCTGGCGACGCTCTGTTCATCGTCGCCGACCGGCCGCAGCTGGCCGCGAGCGTGCTCGGTGCACTGCGTGTCGAGGCGGCACCGGCGACGGTCTCTGGCCACGACATCTACTGGGTCACCGATTTCCCGATGTTCGAGTGGAACAGCGAGGAGCAGCGGCTGGACCCGCTCCACCACCCCTTCACCGCCCCGAAAGGCGACCTCTCGGACGATCCTCTCACCTGGCGGAGTCGCGCCTACGACCTGGTGGTCGACGGCTGGGAGCTCGGTGGCGGCTCGATCCGCATCCACGACCCCGAGCTGCAGCTGCGCGTTCTCGACGCGCTCGGCATCGACGAGCAGGAGGCGCGGGACAAGTTCGGTTTCCTGCTCGACGCGCTTCGCTACGGAGCGCCACCGCACGGCGGTATCGCTTTCGGCCTCGATCGGCTGGTGGCGCTTTTGGCCGGGCGTGAGTCGATCCGTGACGTCATCGCCTTCCCGAAGTCGGCGAGCGGGGCCGACCCGCTCACGGGGGCGCCGGCCACGGTCGCCGACGCACAGCTGCGCGAGCTCGGAATCAGGTTGGCGCACGTGCCATCCCGGGCGCAGGAAGGCGCCGGCCGCAGCTGATCGCGCGCCGTCGTAGTTGACCGCGCCGCCGAAGTTGATCGCGCACCGTCCGCTGGTAGCCTCGATATAGCCCTAGCCTGTTCGCCAGCCGGCCTCTTACTGCGCGGTTGAGCCAACACCACGGGTCGTACCGGGGGCGGCTCGCCGAGGCCAGGCCACGCACGGCTCAGCAGCCGAAGCGGCGGCCCCCAATCGTGTCGATCAAGGCCCAACACCCGCACCGGCAGCGGCAGGCTGGGGCGCGCACGTGACCAGCCCGGGGTCTCCCTACCCTTGGGCGCTGTGGAAGCCTCGGTCGCCGATCGCGAACGCTTCGACGAGCTGCTGCGCTCGCGGCGCGGTGCGGGCGCGCTCGCCGAGTGGCCGCACGCCGGTGTGGCGGGCGGAGCTCCCTGCGGCGACAGCGTTCGCATTGCCGTGCGCTGCGACAACGGCGTTGTGGCCGAGGTCGGTTTCGACGCGCACGGCTGTGGCGCGGCGCGGGCGTGTGCCGCAGCGGTCGTCGAGCTCGTCGAGGGACGCAGCGTGCTCGCAGCCGGGCGGATCGGCGTCGCCGACGTGTCCGCCCACGTCGGCGGCCTGACGCCGGGCAAGTGGCACGCCGCCGTGCTCGCCGCTGATGCTCTGCACCGCGCGCTCGGGCGTGCCGTTGCCGACGGCGCTGCGTCTCTTGCACCCGACCCGCGACGGGTGTGCGTCGCCTTGTCCGGGGGGGTCGACAGCGCCGTCGCCGCTTGGCTCGCCGCGCAGGAGGGGCGCGAGGTCGTCGCGGTGACGCTCGAGCTTTGGTCGCACCCCGACACCGATCCCGAGCGCAGCTGCTGTTCGCCGCAGGCCGTTCTGACCGCGCGCGGGCTTGCCCACCGGCTCGGCCTGCCGCACTTCACGCTCGATCTACGCGAGCGCTTCCGCGCTGGTGTGGTCGAGCCGTTCCTGCGCGAGCACGACGCCGGTCGCACTCCCAACCCGTGCATCGTGTGCAACGGGCAGGTGCGCTTCGACGCACTGCTCGCCGCCGCGGAAACCCTCGGTGCGGCGAAGCTCTTGACCGGTCACTACGCGCGCGTCGAGGATGACGGCGAGGGGGTGCTTTTGCGGCGCGCGTGCGACAGCGGCAAGGATCAGGTGTACATGCTCGCGCGCCTGCGCCCGCAGCTGCTCGAGCGGCTGTCTTTCCCGCTCGGCACGCGCAGCAAGCGCGAGGTGCGCGAGATCGCCCGCCGCGCGCAGCTCCCGGTCGCCGAACGGCGCGAGAGCCAGGATCTCTGCTTCGTGGCCGGGCTCGGCACCCGCCGTTTCCTGCGCCGCCACGCCGCCGGCAACA
>BEIR01000141.1 GCA_002898855.1 bacterium HR41 | reverse complement strand
GCCGACCCGGAACGCGCCTTTCAGCTGCGCCTCGAGGTAGCGCGTCAGAGCGGCGTGCCCGAGCATCTTCTGCGCGCTTACGAGGAACGGCGCAAGGGCGACACCCCAGGCGTAGCGCGTGTGGTGTTGCCCGACCGCGAGCTCGTCGACGGCGTCGAGGTCGAAACCGACCTCGGCACGTGGCGCGTGTACGAAACGCCCGGCCACGCGCCCTCGCACGTAGTGCTGCACCAGCCCGAGCGGCGCTTGCTGCTCTCCGGCGACCATCTGCTCGGCCGCGTTTCTCTTTACTACGACTACGGCTACACACCCGACCCGGCAGGCGAGTTCCTGCGCAGCCTCGACGTGGTGGAGCCCCTCGACGTCGGTCTTGTGTTGCCTGGGCACGGGCGGCCCTTCCGCGATGCCGCCGCTCTGATCGACGCCAATCGCCGCACCGTGCGCGAGCGGATCGAGCGCGTGCGCGCGACGATCGCTGGCGAGGAGCTCACGCCCTTCGAGATCGTCGCGCGGATCCTCGGCGAAGCTCCGCGCAACGAGTACGTGATCAGCTGGGTGTTGTCAGAGACGCTCTGCTACCTCCGCTACCTCGAGGTGCGTGGCGCTGCCGAGTGCGCCGAGCGCGACGGACAGCGCTACTGGCGCACGGTTCCGAGCGCCGCACCCGGTGCGCGGGTCTGAGGCACTCCTAGACGACGGTTTCGGCGCGCGTCCAGGGATGGGCGGCCCGCAGAGCTGCCAGGATCGCGCGCGTCGCCGTAGAGCGGTTGAGGGTGTAGAAGTGGATGCCGGGCGCGCCGCGTGCCAGGAGGTCGGCGCACTGCAAAGTCGCGTAGGCGACGCCGAGCTCGGCTACCGCCTCGGGGTCGTCACTGCGCGCGCGCAGCTCGCGTTCGAGCGAGCGCGGAATCGACGCCCCGCACATGCCGGTGATCGTCTTGATCTGCTTGTAGTTGGTGATCGGCATGATGCCGGGGATGATCGGCACGTCGATACCGTGCGCGCGCGCTTCGTCGACGAAGTCGAAGTAGAGGGCGTTGTCAAAGAAGAGCTGCGTGATCAGGAAGCTCGCCCCTGCCTCGACCTTCTGGCGCGCGTAGCGCAGGTCTTCCTCGAGGCTCTCCGCTTCGGGGTGGACCTCGGGGAAACAGGCGGCACCGACACAGAAGTCGTAGTTCGACGTGATCAGCCTGATCAGTTCGACCGAGTAGCGCAAACCCTGCGGGTGCGGTCGCCACTCTGTCTCGCCACGCGGCGGATCGCCGCGTAGAGCGAGGATGTTCTCGATCCCGGCTTGTTCAAGCTCGTCGAGTATTTCGCGCAGCCGCGAGACCGGCTCGCCGACGCACGAGAGGTGCGCCATCGCCTCGATTCCGAGGTCCTGTTTCATCCACTTGGTGACTTCGACCGTGCGTTCGCGCGTCGATCCGCCGGCGCCGTAGGTCACCGACACAAAGTCGGGTCGATCGGCCTGCAGGACGGTGATCGTCTCCTCGAGTTGGCGCTGACCTTCGTCGGTGCGTGGCGGAAAGAACTCGAACGAAAAAACCGGTCGCCGCTCGCGGAGGATCTGGTCGATGCGCATCGCCGAGAGACTAGTGGGGCGCGTCGAGTCCCGCTTGCTCCGCGAGCGCAGCGAGCGCCGCTGCGAGCGTGCCAGGGTTCGCGAGCGCACGGCGCCGCCAGCGGCCCACGAACGGCAGCACCGTGCCGTCGGCGCGTACGTCTATGCCGCACGCTTCGCCACCCGGCCGGCGCAACTCGATGCGCGCGACGACGAGCTGCGAACGGTCGATCGCCCGCGTGAGTCGACCGACGAGCACCGGCGTGCGGGCGGAACGCGCCGCCGCTAGCGCCTCCTCGCCCAGCTCGGCGAGCCGCGCAAGCGCGGAGCTCTCGGACGCGCAGACCTCGCGCCGCACGCTGCTCCCGAGGCGCGCGATCAATCGCGGTTTGCGCCTACTGCACACCGAGGCGACCAACGCTAGTCGGGAGTGCGGCGGCGCCCCGCGTAGTCGCGGTGTCGCCGCGGGCCTAGCGCGCTGCGATCGGACATCTGTCGAACTGCCTCGGCGGAACCTCCCGGGTCAGGTTGCCCGTGCCGTAATTGCAAAGTGAAAACGTTTACTCGGGCGACTCGATCCGGGCGGGACGACAACGTGTGAGGGAGCACAACTAAGCACCGGGCACCGCGGAACCGCGGCCGACACAGATCCCAGTCAAGCGTATCTGCGGGACTGAGTGGCCAAAAGACTGTCGACGGGGGTACCGGCGACCAGCTAGAGGGTCGCCAAACAAGCCGAAACTGGCGCCGCAGCCGGAGGCGGGACCGGCGGGCGCCCTTTCGGGACGTGGCTACGGCCGGCGCGCAAGCGCCGGCCGTAGCGCGTTCGGGCGTGCGCTGCGCGAGCGTTGCCGCCCGACGCGTGTAGGCACGCTCAGCGCCGGCGCTGCGGGTCGACGGCGTTCGTGAAGCCCTCGGCGCCGGTCGGCGTCTCGACGCGCTGCTTGCGCTCTTCGATCGGCACGTAACGCCGAGCGCGCTCGCCGGTGTAAACCTGCCGCGGACGCGCGATGCGCGTGTCGGGATCGTTCAGCATCTCGAGCTATTGCGCGATCCAGCCCGACGTGCGCGGGATCGCGAACATCACGGTGAACATCTCCTTCGGCAGATTCAGCGCCTCGTAGATCAGGCCCGAGTAGAAGTCGACGTTCGGGTAGAGCTTGCGCGAGACGAAGTACTCGTCTTCGAGAGCGCGCTTCTCGAGCTCGACGGCGATGTCGATCTTGGGGTTCTTGCCCGTGACCTCAAACACCTTGTAGGCGTGGTCCTTGATGATCCGCGCACGCGGGTCGTAGTTCTTGTAGATGCGGTGGCCGAACCCCATCAGCCGCCGCTCGCGCCGCTTCACCGCGTCCAGGAAGTCGGGGATGTTGTCGACGCTGCCGATCTCCTCGAGCATCCGCACGACCTGCTCATTCGCGCCGCCGTGGAGCGGTCCGTACAGCGCCGCGACGCCAGCGGCGATCGCCGAGTAGGGATCGACCCGCGAGGAGCCGACGCTGCGCACGGCGTTCGTGGAGCAGTTCTGCTCGTGGTCGGCGTGCAAGATCCAGAGAACGTGGAGCGCACGCTCCAGCCGCGGATCGGGCTGGTACTTCAGCTCGGTCATCTTGAACATCATCGACAGGAAGTTCCCCGGGTACGACAGGTCGTTGTCGGGATAGACGTACGGCAGACCCATGTTGTGGCGGTAGGCGAAGGCCGCCAGCGTCGGCATCTTCGCGATCAGCCGCACCGCCGCCATGTGGCGCTCCTGCGGGTCGTCGATGCGCTTGGCCTCGGGGTAGAAGGTCGAGAGGGCACCCACGCAACCGAGCAGCATCCCCATCGGGTGCGCGTCGTAGCGGTAGCCCTGCATGAAGGCCTTGATGTTCTCGTGGACGAACGTGTGGTGGGTGATCTCGTACACCCACTGGTCGAGCTGCTCGCGGGTGGGGAGCTCGCCGTAGATCAAGAGGTAGGCGACCTCGAGGTACGTCGACTTCTCGCACAGCTCCTCGATCGGGTAGCCGCGGTACTCGAGGATCCCTTTTTCGCCGTCGATGAACGTGATCGAGCTGCGGCACGACGCGGTGTTGTCGAACGCCGGGTCGTAGCTCATCAACCCGAAGTCGTCTTCGTCGACCTTGATCTGGCGCAGGTCGCGGGCACGGATCGTGCCGTCGGTGATGGGCAGCTCGTAGCTGCGGCCGGTGCGGTTGTCGATAACTGTGAGCGTGTCGCGCGGCGCAGCCGTTGCCGCGTCTGCGTCGACAACCTGCATCGGTGCGTCGGGCATCTTTCCTCCGTCCCAGTTCTAAGAGCCGTCCGAAACCTGAACCGTACCGGCGTGTTCCGACTCGTCTTCGGTCGCGGTGGCGTGGATCACGCTCGCAAGCGTGGCAGCAGCAAGCAACACCGAGATACCGACGACCAGGCGCTGCGTCGCTGCCGATCGCGGAAAGTCGGGGTTCTTGAGCCCGACCGCGGTGATCGCCAC
Organism: bacterium HR41; assembly: GCA_002898855.1. Lineage (GTDB taxonomy): Bacteria > Actinomycetota > Thermoleophilia > Solirubrobacterales > Thermoleophilaceae > Thermoleophilum. The sequence continues at coordinate 516 of BEIR01000141.1, read as the reverse complement.
AGCCCAGGCCGCGAACGTCAGGCCGAGCGCGTAGAAGAGCTCCATCGACCTTGCGAATCTAGCCGATCGGCGCGGCGCTCGAGCACGCGTTCTCGACCTGCCCGACGCGCGCGTCGGGCACGTGGCCGGGTCGGGTGCGTGGACGCCTTGTCGCCATGCGGACCGCGTCTGCGCTCGTGGGGCGGATGCGGCGGTCTTGTCGGCAGTCGCGGACCCCTGCCCCCGCCGCTCTCGTCGCTGGCTGCCGCCGGCGGTTGTTTGCGGAGTGCCCACCAGATCACAGCCACCAGCGACAGCATCGGCACCTTCACGAAAACGGCGAGCCAGAGGAAGCCCCAGTCCACACCGCGAGGTTAGCGCCGCCGTTCAGGCGTGCGAGCCCTCCCCGGCGGGGAGCGCCTCGATCGCTGTCATGCGTCGAAACTCTTCGAAGCGCTCGTCGATCTCCTCGCGCGTGAGCTCGAGCACGCGCTCGCACCCGAAACGCTCGACGTTGAACGAGGCGAGAACGGAACC
>BEIR01000140.1 GCA_002898855.1 bacterium HR41 | reverse complement strand
GTCGCCTCCATCTCGAGGTCCATCCGGATCTTGAAGAGGCGCAGCGTCGGCAGCATCCGCATCGAGCTGGCACCGCTGAGGCGCGCGAGCACGTCGAGCGTCCCTTCCAGGCCCAGCGCAGAGTTGGGCTCGACGGCGATCGTGAACCAGAGGTTGAACTCGTGGTCGCGGAGATAGTTGTGCGACACCCCGGGATGCTCGTTGATCACCCGTGCGGCTCGGTGCGGGTGCTCGGGGTCCACCTTGGCGGCGACGAGCATCGAGCGGTACCCGAGCGCTCGCGTGTCGAAGATCGGCGTGATCTCGCGGATGATGCGCTTGCGCAACAGCCAGGCCGTGCGGTCGATGACATCCTCCTCGCTACGCCCGAGCGCGGCCGCGATCGGCGCGAACGGTCGCTCCTCGAGGGGGAAACTGCCCTGCAGCAAGTTGAGCAGCCGCCGGTCTTCGTCACGCAGCGGGACCGCCGCGCCGTATTTGCGCGTGCGCACCTTCGGTCTAGCTCTCAGCCGAGCCACTCGGCGACCTCCTGGGCGAAGTAGGTGACGACGATGTCGGCGCCGGCACGCCTGATTGCAAGCAACGCCTCGAGCACCGCCGCACGCTCGTCGAGCGCGCCCGCCTGTGCCGCGTACTTGAGCATCGCGTACTCGCCGCTAACGTGGTAGGCCGCGACGGGAACCTCGACGCTCGCGCGTACGCGCGCGATTACGTCAAGGTAAGAGAGGGCCGGTTTCACCATCACAACGTCGGCCCCCTCCTCAACATCCAAAGCCACTTCTCGCAGCGCTTCGCGCGCGTTCGCGGGATCGAGCTGGTAGCCGCGACGATCGCCGAACGCCGGTGCCGAGTCGGCAGCAGCGCGGAAGGGTCCGTAGAAGGCGGACGCGAACTTGGCCGCGTAAGAGACGATCGCGCGCTCGGCGAACCCTTCCTCGTCGAGCGCGCCGCGTATCGCAGCGACGCGGCCGTCCATCATGTCGCTCGGGGCTACGGCGTCCGCACCGGCGCGGGCGTGCGACACCGCGGTGCGCGCCAAAAGTTCGAGCGTCGCATCGTTGTCGACGCTGCCGTCAGCGCGGAGGACTCCGCAGTGGCCGTGCGTGGTGTACTGACAGAGGCAAACGTCGGTGACGACGACAAGCTCGGGTAGCTCACTTTTCAAAGCGCGCACCGCGAGCTGGACGACTCCCTCGTCGTCCCATGCTGCTGAACCCTGGTCGTCTTTCCATGGCGGAATACCGAAGAGAAGGACGGCGCGCACGCCGAGCTCGTGCGCCTGCCGCGCCGTTGCCACAGCTTCGCCGATCGGCAAGCGTTCGACCCCTGGCATGCCGTCCACGCTTTCGCGCGCGCTGCCGGTGTGAACGAACAACGGCAGCACGAGGTGGCCGGGCGCGAGATCCGTCTCGCGGACCAGGTCTCGTAGCCCTGCGCTCCGACGAAGCCGGCGCAGGCGCGTCGCCGGAAAGCCCATCGCGATAAGCAGTTTACGGACCGGCGGCGCCCGGCCGTGCCAGGGCGAAGCGCGCGAGCGCTCCGTAGGCGAGGGCGAGCGCGGCAAGATGGAGCAGCGCGCCCTCCGCCAGCGCCCCGCGCAGGCCTTGCTCGAGCGCATCGAGCGCGGGTGCGAAGGGAAAGAGCGCGGCGAGAACGCGCGTCAGCTCCCACAGGGCACGATCGACTGCGCCGGACGGGACGAGCGCGAGCAGCGCAAGCGGGAGGCCAGCGAGTACGGCCAGAAGCGACGAGGCGCGAACGTCGCGGGCGACCGCCCCGATCACGAGGCCCACGGCACCGAACGCCGCCGCGGCTACGACCAGCCCAAGCCCCCACCAGGGAACCCCAGCGGGCACACCCGGAACGAAAAGCGCGACGATCAAGACCAACAGCGTCCCGCCCACAAGTCCGGCGAGCGCCGAGAGGAGCGCTTTGGCGGCGAGTATCCGTTCGAACGCGAGGTGCCGGCGCAAGCGCAGCAGGACGCCCTCCTCGCGCTCGAGCGCTAGACCACCAGCTGCGAGCAGCATCGCCACGAACATCACGGCTATCGCCACCGCTACGGCGACGGCGAACTCGTCGAGGGAGCGCTGTCTGCCCGCGACCACCCGTTCGCGCAGGGCGATCGGCTCACTGAGAGCGCGCAGAAGACCGCCCGACGCCCCGAGGTTGCGACGGGCGAGCTCGGCAAAACCGGCGACACGCTCGATACGGGCGCGCGTCTGGCCGCTCGTGTTGCGGGCAGCCAGGCGCAGTTCGCGCTCCGAACCGCGCAAGCCGAGGATCTCGATCGTTCGCCCGAAGATCGTCACTTTGCCGCCGTCGAGCACCAGGCCGAGATCGCGGATCGCGGCGTCGACGAGCGCCCGACCGATGGCCGCGTTGGCATCGCGCAGGCGCGCCTTGATCGTGTCGCGCACGAACCGCGCCTTGACGGGATCGTCGGCGTTGTAGAGCACGGTTACGGAAACCGGTTCGAGACGCGATTGCAAGCGGTCGACGACGTCAGGCGGTACGACGATCGCAGCGAGAACCTCGCCCTCGCGCACTAGGCGTGCGGCGTCCTGCTCGTCCTTCGCCGGCACGACGTCGATCGACCGGCGCAGGGCGCGCGTCGCAGTGGGAATGTCGAGCTCGCGGCTGCCGATCGCGATCTTCTGCTGCTCGGGCGGCAGCGGATCGACGATCGCGATCCGCGGTTTGTCCGGGCCCCGTGAGAGCGCAAAGCCGATCAAGAGCGCGAGCAGCACCGGGTAGAAGACGAGCAGCGCGACAAGAAGCTTCGAGCGCCCCAGAATCAGCACGTCCTTGCGCACCAGCGCACGCATCGTGGCCGGCGGTGTCAGTGTCCTTTCGTGCGCAAGAAGCGCACGAACGCCTCTTCGAAGTCGAGCCCTTGTGCTCCCACAGCCGCTGCAAGCGCGTCCGGCGAACCGGCGAAGACGAGCTCGCCATCGGCGAGGACCAGCACTCGGTCGGCGTAGCGCTCCGCTTCCTGCACGAGATGGGTGGTGTAGAGGATCGCCGTCCCGGCAGCAGCCAAGCGGGTGAGGATCGACCAGAAGTTCTCGCGTTGGCGCGGGTCGAGCGCCGTCGTCGGCTCGTCGAGCAAGAGCAGCTCGGGGTCGCCAAGCAACCCGACCGCCAGGTTGGTGCGCTGACGTAGACCGCCGGAGAGCTCGTCGACGCGGTCGTGCGCACGCTCGACGAGGTCGCACGCCGAGAGCGCCGCGTCGACCCGTCGCGCGACCTCGTGGAGGCGCTCGAGCCGCGCGAACGTCTCGAGGTTCTCGCGCACCGTCAGGCGCGCGTAGAGGCCGGGTCGCTGCGGCACCCAACCGATCCGCTCGACGTGCCGCTCGACAATGCCGCCGTCAGCGTCGACGATCCCCGCAAGGATCGACAGCAACGTCGTCTTGCCGGCACCGTTAGGTCCGATGACGGCGACGAGTTCGCCCCGCCCGATCGTAAGCCCGACATCGGCAAGGGCCCGGCGAGTACCGAAGCGCTTCTCGAGGGCGCGGGCCTCGAGGACGGTCACCGCCGGCGACGAGACGGCGGGCGGCGGGGCGGCGGGTTGCTGCATTCCCCGACATACTGACGAAGCGGCCTCACCGTCGCAATCGCTGTCGGTGGTAGCGATCGATGCGAATCCTGTTCATCGGTGACATCGTCGGAAGTTGCGGTCGTCGCTGCGTGCGCGAGCTGGTACCAGCACTGCGCAGCGAGCTTGCTGTCGATGTGGTCGTGGCGAACGCCGAGAACGCTGCTGCGGGTCTTGGCATCACCGAGCGCACGGCGCGCGAACTGTTCGAGGCCGGTTGCGACGCCTTGACACTGGGCAATCACGCCTTCCGACGCGCCGAGAGCTACCCCTATTTGGATCGCGAGGAACGGATAGCGCGACCGGCCAACTTCCCCCTCTCAAGCCCGGGGCGTGGCTATTCGCTCGTCGAGGCCGCGGGTCGCCGGCTTGCGGTTGTCAATCTCTGTGGAACCGTCTTCCTCGAGTGCACGAACTCGCCGTTCGTCACGGTAGACCAGCTGCTCGCGTCCCTCGAGCGCCAGCGTGTCGACCATGTGCTCGTCGACTTCCACGCCGAAGCCACTAGCGAGAAGATCGCCTTCGGCTGGTACGTCGACGGACGGGTAACAGCGTGCGTCGGCACCCACACGCACGTCCAGACCGCCGACGAACGCGTGCTGCCCGGTGGTACGGCCTACATCACCGACGTCGGGATGACCGGCGGCCACGGTGGTGTGATCGGCGTGCGTCGCGAAGCAGCGCTGGAGCGCTTCCTACGAATGACCTACGCCCGCTTCGAACCCACCGACGAGGATCCGCGCCTTCACGGTGTGCTGATCGACGCCGACGGCGATGGTCGCGCACGGGCGATCGAACGGGTGTCGCGAGCGCTGAGCGCCTGACGCTCGTCGCCAGCGACGATCGCTGCGTCGACCGGCTGCCGCTGCACGCGAAGGAACACGGCCACAAGCCAAGCCGGCAAGAACCACACGACGTACAGGTAGAACCAGTAACCACCAGCGATCTGCGCTGCCACAAT
>BEIR01000139.1 GCA_002898855.1 bacterium HR41 | reverse complement strand
GGCGGGCACGCGTCTGGTTGCCGACATCTACCCGGGCGCTGTTGGCTCCGCACCTGACGGTTTCGTCGTCAAAGACAACACGCTGTACTTCTTCGCGACCTCGCCCGGATACGGACGGGAGCTGTGGCGGAGCGACGGAAGCTCCGCTGGCACCACGCTGGTGAAGGACATAAACCCCGGGACTGCCGATTCCTTCCCGCAGGACAGCCGCCCCCAGATGACGCGACAGGGGTCGCTGCTTTTGTTCGCCGCCGACGACGGAAGCCACGGACTCGAGCTCTGGCGCAGCGACGGCACCTCGGAAGGCACGGCCCTCGTCGCCGACATCAATCCCAGCCCGGGCGGGGGTAGTTCGCCCAGAAGCTTCGTTTCTTTCGATAGCGCGACCTACTTCGTTGCTTACACGCCTGATGACAAGGACGAGATTTGGCGCACCGATGGCACCGCCGAGGGAACTACTCGGTTCACCCAGTTCCCAGATCCGGCTCTCAGTGGCGAGGTGCGACCGGGCTTCTCGCCGGTGACGGTGCTCGAGCTCGAGCGGGTCGGTGACGATCTCGTCTACCTCGTCGACCTCGGCCATAAGAGTCCGTTCAGCCCGGATTTCACCGGCGTCTTCTACGTGTTCGCGCGCTACGACGGGCGTGCGGGAGGGGACGTGTCCGAGCGGCCGAGCGTGTACTCACGGTTCGGCCCCCTCTCTCCGATCGACGCCGCTCCCTTGGTCGAGATCACCGACTTCGGCGGCGATGTCGTGGCGTTCCGCAATCGCCGCGACGTCTATGAGGCGAGGGGCGTTCGCCTCGTACGGCTACCGGCCGGGGGCAGCGCTTTCGAGGATCTGAGCGAAGATCTCAGCGGACCGGAGAACATACTTGGTCCGGCCGGGCTAACTCCGCTCGGTAGCGACAGGCTGCTGTTCATCGCTGAGGCCGGTGGCAACGGCCGCGAGCCGTGGGTTAGCAGCGGTACGCCCGGCGCTACCGGCTTGCTCGCCGACATTCGCAGCGGTGCCGAGGGGAGCAACCCGGCGGTCCTCGGTACTGCCGGTGGAGTCGGGTACTTCTCTGCTGACGATGGTGTGCACGGCAGAGAGCTCTGGGCGACCGACGGCACGCCTGCGAACACGCGGCTCGTAGCCGATCTCGAACCGGGAGCTAGCGGTTCCTCGCCTGCTTGGGTGCGCGCCGCGGGAACAACGGTCTACTTCCTTGCTCGCACGAGCGCCGACGGGTGGGCGCTCTACCGCCTAGGTCCACCGGCAGACTCCGGCTCTGGAACCCAGCCACCCCCCGCGCCGCAGCCGGGTCCGCCCTCCGGTGACAACGGCTCGCAGCCTGCGCCCGGTCCGCAGCCGCGTCCGGGATGCGACCGGCGGCGCGCCAAGCTCCGCGTTACGATCGTCCGCCGCGGCAACCGCAGCTACAAGGTGCGCTTGCGCCTTGTGGGCCGCGGGTGCAAGCCACGGCGTTACGAGTGCCGTGTCGCGAGAGCCGCCAACGACAAGACACGGCCCCGCTGGCGCCGGTGCAAGTCTGGACACGTCGTAGCGCTGCGTCGCACGGGACGGTACGTGCTGCAAGTCCGTGCCGTCGGTTCCAGCGGAACAGCGATCGCGAGCGCCAAAAAGGTGCTCATCGCGCCCGGCGCGCGCTAAGCGGCTAGAGGCCTTCTCCCACTCGCTGCGAGCGCGCTCGGCGACGTGCGAACGCGCTCAGGGACGGCGGTTTCGTCCTAGCGCTGCGCCGGTCGGTCGGCTTGCGCGGCCGCTGCGCGGTCGCGCACGAGCACGAGACGACCGTCGCTGAGGCGGTAGACGCGCCCAACAGGAACGCCACGACCCTGGGCGCGCTCGCGCGTCGGGATGATCGGCGTCGCACTGGTCGCGGTGGTCAGCGGTCGGCTCGCCCGCTCCCTCTCGCTGTTGCGACTGCCGAGGGCGAGGCCCCACAGCAGGAAGCCAAGCGCGAGGACGACACCGGCCTCGAACAGGTTCGCTACCGCGTCCAGCGGATCGCCAAGCTCGCGGTGCGGCCGGGCGCCGGTGGTGAACGGGCCGGGGCGCACGCGCGAGCCGAGCGTCGACGTGTACCACCGCGCAGCGCTGTCCGCTGCCCGCGGGTCGAGCCTAATGCGACTTCGACGCTGATCGGCGCTCACGCGGACCCTGTCCTCTGCTCGGTGATGGCGGTCGCCGCGGAGGTATCGGCCGCGCCGAGGTGGCCGTTCGCGTCCTGGGGCGATCGCGACTCGTCGCCACCGCTACTTGCCGTCGCTCCGGTGGCCGCCTCCCACGCCGCCTCGAGCCGCGCCTCGTCTGCGGCGTAAAAACGGGACCTCAGCAGTGCGAGACAGAAGCCGACCATGCCGCACACTACGCCAAGAACGGTCATGCCGAACGCGGCTTCGAGCTCGCGCGCAAGCCCGGCCACGTCACCGCGGCCCAAGCGATCCAGGGCTGGTCCCAGAGGGATCAGCGTTCCCGCGAGGCCGAGACCCGGACCGACGCGCACCAACAGGCGCGCCCGCTCAACGCGGTTGTCGCGCTCCAGAACGAGGGCGCGGTGGCGTGATCGCGCTGCTTGTGCGTCGCCTTTCACTAGCGCGCGGTAAAGCGGTTCGAGCACCGTTGGTTCCCGCGGCGGCAATGCGCCTCGCTGCGACGCCTCTGCGACGTCACCAAGCGATGCGCGTTTGCGTCGCTGCCACCACTCCGCGATCACGCTCCCGAGCTCTCGACAGGCGAGAAGGAGCGCTGCAAACAACAGCAACACGACCGGTAGGCGCAACGCGCCGGCGAGGTCGCTCGTGACCGACGCGAGGTCGAAGGCAGCGACAGCGCCCCCGCCGGCGCGAAGTGGTGACCCTGCGATGAGCGACTGCGCTGCGCGTACCACCGCCTACCGCCGGATCCGCAGCCACCGAGCGCGGCGCCCGCGCCACGCCGAGCGCACGCCGCCCCCGAATTCCCCCACCGCTCCCGCCGCGACCGCTGCCACCGCGAGCAGAGCGATCGCCGCAGCTGGCGTGAGCGGAGGCACGCTCGTGCGTGCGCTGGCGAGATCCGCTGGCGTGCCAGTGCGAAGTGCGGTGGCGAGGCGCTCGGGGATTTCGTTTCGCGCAGAACCGTCGGCGCTGCTTCGCCCTTCGTTGTCGGTGGTCTGCTGTCGCTGTCGCCCGGCTGCAGCCTTGCTGCGCGTCACGACACGCCCGGCTACGCGCGTCTCGCTTGCGGCCGACCTGCGCGTGGCGCTCACCTTGTTCCTTTGCGGGGCGGTGTCGCGCGCTACGTGCCCGCGCGAGCTGTCGACCGCCCCGGCTCGCGCGCGGCCCTGTGCTGAATCCCCTGCCGCCTTTCCGCCCTTTACGGGGCCGGTCGCCGCCCCTGAGCGCGCGTCCCCGCCGCCGGCGCGCTCGCCACTGTTTGCCACTTGCCCGACAGCGATGCGCAGTGGGTCGCTGCTGCCGGCCGCGCCGTCGCTCGCTCGCGCTTCCGCGACAACCGAGTAAACGCCGCGCCGTCGAAAGGCATGTTGCGCCTGCGGACCGGTTGCGACAGCGCCGTCACCGAACGACCAGCGCACCAGCACGTCGCCACCATCGTCGCTGCCGAGCACCCGCGCTGTGAACTGTCCACGCACGCCGGGTCGAAGGCGTGTCGGGCCAGCGATCAACACGCGCAGCGCTGGGCCGGGCGCAACCGTGACGCGTAGCGGCGTGTCTGGCGAGGTCAGGAAGTAGTCGCCCGCGTTGATGTCGCCACGACCGAGCGACGGGCGCAACAGTCCGGTTCGCCGTGCGCTCACCCACACGATCGCAGCGCGGCTGTCGTCTCCCACCTGCTCGCGTGTGAGGTAGAGGATCGAACCGTCGGGACGCACGATCTCGAGACTCGGCACGGCTGCCGGGTCGATGCCGGCAGCGCGCAGTACCGAGCCGATCCGCACGCCCGTGAGGCGTATGTAGCGCACACGCCGCGGCGAGCGCAGCACGAAGTCGGTGTTGGTGACGTCATACAGCGCGAGGAGGCGATCGTCCTCCACCACGACCGGCCGTGCCCGCCCGGGCAGCTGGATCGCCACCGACGCGCCAGCCTCAGGAACCTCGCCAGCGAACGCCACCGCTGCGACCGCAGCGAGTGCGTTCGCCCAGACGCGGCCTCGGTAGCGGTGCATCGGCTAGGAAAGGGCGCGCTCGACGGTGTCGCGGTTGGACGCGCTGTCTCAGTTCGCCAACGCCTCGCCCAGGGCGTGTTCGTCGTCTGGAGACAGCGCAGCGAACGAGCTGCCAGCTGCCGACTCGGAGTCGATGACCTCGTACAGCCGCAGCTCTGAGTGACCGCCGAGCGGACGCTCGGCCTCGCGCGCGTGAGCACGCTTGAACAGGTCGGATTTCACCCAGCTGCGAAAGTCGCTCTCGCTTCGCCAGTAGGTCAGGACGACGTAGTCGCCCGCTCGGCCGCGGCGCAAGAGGTCGAAGCGGAGGAAACCGGGTGCCTTTGCGAGCAGCCGCTCGCGTTGCAGGAACCGGCGCTCGAACTCCTCGACCTGGTTTTCGGGAACGGTGATGCAGTTCATTGCGACGATCATGGTTAGGGAAT
>BEIR01000138.1 GCA_002898855.1 bacterium HR41 | reverse complement strand
GCGTACCTGCGCCGCCGCTGAAACCGCCCGCCACGAGCACCCGCCCGTCGGGCAAAAGCCCCCACGCCGTGAGCATCAGCGGTCGGGGAAGGGGCCGGAGGGTCGCGAACGCTCCTTTCGGCGTGACAGCGAGCGCGTCCGCCCCCCACAGAAGCGCGCAGCACACCCCCGCGACGACGGTCGCCACCGCCCGAGCTCGCCAGTGCGCTTGCGAGCCGCGCGTCATCGCCCGCGGTACGGCAGAAGCTCGAACGGCACGAGCGTACGGCGGCGCAGCGAGAGGTCGTCGGCGACGTTGCCGAGCTTGTCGGCGGCGCGGATCCGCAGCACCCAGGTGCCGGCGAAGATCCGCGCGCGGCGCGGAATCACGAAGCTCCAGCCGCCGCGCCGCAGCCGCGTGCGGAACCACAGCGGCCGCGCGCACGAGCGCACGCGGAACGCCGAGCGCCCGTCGTACCAGGCGCAGAGCGGCGCCCCAGCGCGCTGGCGGAAGCCGGTCGTGGCCACGAGGTGCATCGCCGCCCACACGGTGCGCACACCGGAGCGGTCGCGCGCGTAGCCCGAGATGCGCACCCCGCTCCGGCCCATGCGCACGCGGCCGCCCGGTCGCGGTTGCCGCACGGAAATCGCTGGTGGCTCGCCGTCGATGATCACGACCCGCACACGCTGCGAGGTGCTCGCCCGCCCGTCGCGATCGATCGCCGTGACTTTGGCCGCGAACGTGCCCGTCCTCCGGTAGGCGTGCAGAGCCCGCGACTGATACGTGGTGTCGCTCGTCCCGTCGCCCCAGTCGAACCGGTAGAGGACGATCGGCGCGCTACCGGCGCGCGAGCGGCTCGCGTCGAAGCGCACCGGGCGACCTTGGCGGGCAGTGCGCGAACCGAGGATGCGCAGCTCCGCGCGCGGTGGGCTGCCGCCGAGGACAGGGCCGAGTCCACCACCGATCGGCCCGCCTCTGCCCGCTCCGTCATCGCTCGGCGGGGGCGGAAGTGGCAGGGGAAGGACGAACCACGAGTAGCGCGCCGGGCTCGCATCGACGTTGCCGGCGCGGTCGATCGCGCGCGCCTCGAACGTGTGCAAACCGTCGCCGACCGAGAGGATCACCTCGCGGTCGCACGGAGCGAAAGCGGCCCCATCCAGCCGGCACTCAAAGCGCACGCCGTCCTCGTCGGCCTCGATAGCGAAGCGCGCGCTGCGCTCGTCGCCAACCGCTCGCGGCTTGGCCGTGAACACGGTGTCGGGCGGGCGCGTGTCGATCGTCCAGCGCCACTCCACGGTGTCGTCGGTAAAGAGGCCGATCTCGCGGATCTGGAAGCGGTGTTCGCCGTCCGGCAGGCCGCGCAGCGTCGTTGTCGGCGGCGAGCAGTCCACACGCGCGCCGTCGATCCGGCACTCCGTGGCGAGCACGACACCGCCTCCGCGCTCCCAGGTGAACGTGGCGTCCGGCGACGGCGAGTAGGCGGGCGGCCCAGCAACTATCCGCGCGGCGCTCGCGCTCGCTGGAGCGATCGCGAACGCCGACAGCGCGGACGCGAGTCCGATCACCAGCGACAACGCGCGGCGCATCGCCCGCCTCGTCACCCCCTCATCGCAAACGCAGGGTGGCCAGTGCGCGCCGCAGCTCGCGCACGCGGCTGGCGGGCGCGTCCGCACGACTGAACGCCTGAACGAAATAGCGCTCGCGCCTGCCGCGAGCGACGATCACGAGCGCCCGCAGCGGCGCGCCCCGCCGGTTGCGCAGCGCCACCTCGATGCCGACCGCTGGCAGTCCGGCGATTCGCAGCGCAGCCTCGGCACTCGGGCGGACCGAGCGGTAGCGGGTGCGAAGTTCGCGCAGCGCGGCAGCGAGCGCGTCGCCGCGACTGCGCAACGCGGCGACGCCGAACACGACGCTCCGATCGGGTGCCTCGGCGCTCGCTACGCCCGATCGGTAGCGCACCCGCCAGCGCGCGGGCACAAAACCGCGCTCGGCACTGCCCGGTAGGCGTAGCGCTCGCCAGCCGGGCGGTGCCGGCGCCGGAGCGAACGACACCCGCCGCGTCGTCCGCTCGCCACGCCTGTCGCCGTCGCCGACGAGCAGTGCGACGGCCGCGGCGGCGACCATCGCCGCCGCGGCCGCGAACACCACCGCCCGGACCGAGGGGCGCGGAAGTGGCAGCGCCTGCGTGCGCATCGCGCCGCGTCAGGACGTCGGTGCGAGGCGTCGCAGGCCGAGCCCGCCCGCCAGCGTCACTGCCCCGGTGAGCGCGATCAACGCGACCTCGACACCGGTGAACGGCAGCTCCTTGCCGGCGATGCGAACGGGAGCGGTGGCTCCCCGCTCGACCGGCTGATCGCTGGCGGTGCGACGCGTCGGCACCGGCTCCTCACCGATCTCGGGAACCTCTTCGGATACCGGTGTCGGCCCGGCGGGGGTCGATCCCGCTTCGGACGGGTTGGCCCCCGGCTGCTGCTGGGATTGGCCGGCGGCAGACACGGGTGCCGCCTTCGACTCTGCCTGAGCCAACGCGAGGCGCATCACACCCTGCTGCGGTACGGCGGCGATGAGCTGGGTCACGAGCTGGCCCAGGACCGGCACGTCCGCGAGCGGGTTCTGGGCCTGCCCGCCGAGGAGTGTGACGGCGAGCGCCTCGCGCACGCCGTAGGGGCGCTCCGCCTGGCTGCCGTTGGTGTCGTCGCCGTGGCAGACGAGGGTCAGTAGCGGGGGCACACCAGCCTGGGCGTTGGCGGTGCCCTGCAGGCAGCCGCGCAGATCGCCGATAACCGTTGCGAGCAGGTCGGCGAGCGGGTTCTGGGGCGTGCTACCACCACCGCCGCCACCGGTGATCGTAGACACGAGCTGCTCGCACCCCTGGCCCAGCGTGGGGCCAAGAACCGGGATCTGGTTTGCCTGGTCGCAGAGCTGGCCGAGCTGCTGTCCGAGCTGCCCTGGGTCGATCGGCAGCTGTTGACCACCGCCTCCGCCGGTGATCGCCCCGAGCAGCTGCCCGAGCACGCCGTCGATCTGCTGCACGAGGTCGCCAGCGGGCGTGCGCAGAGCCGCGACCGTCGACTGGTTCGACTGCTCTTGCGTTCCGTCGGTGCACGAGCGCGAGCGGCTCGAAGCCGAGAGACCTTCGACACCGAGTTGACCGCCGATGCCGATGCTGGCCACGCGCGACGAGCTCTCCGCGGTCTCGCAGCCCGTCGTGCGATCGGCGGCGAGGGTCGCACGCGACTCGGCCGCACCCACATCGAGCACGGGCGTGCCTTGTACGCCGACGTTCGCCCGCGCCAGGGCGAACTCGTTGCGCGAACCGTTCGCGTCGGTGCTCGACTCGACCTTCGCGACCTCGAGGCAGACGAGCCCCATGCTCTGTTGACAGACCTGGTCGAGCAGGCCGCGCTGCACGGGATCGAGCGGACCCGACCGCGACTCGCCCTGGTTCGTGGTCACTCCCACGATCTCGTTGCCGAAGAGGGCGAGCACGGTGACGTGACCGCGATAGGTCCCGTCGGGAGCTCGATCTGCGCGCGAGCGCCCGACCACCACCTCCTCGCCGTTCGCCTGACCGGTGGGGTCGCCCGCGAACGGACGGTCGCCCTTCGGCTGAAGATCGAGCGACAGAACAGTCCCCTGTGCGTGCGGGTTGTTGCCGTGCAGCGGTGGCGTCGCAGCTCCTGCGGTCGGCGCTTGTGCCGGACGCGCCGGCGTCACCAGGCGCTGCTGCGACGTGCGCGGGAGCTCGCTCGCAGAAGGTGCCGGCTGTTGAGCTTGAGGCGACGAGCGCCCCGGCAGTCCGAGGTTCAACCCGCCCAAACTGCTGGCGCTGGCACTGGCTGCAGCTGCCAGAGCGGCCAGCGCGCACGTCGCGCCGGCGTAGGCAAGGACAGCTCGGCGCCTCGCCACGGAAAGACGCTTCTTCGACATGACCAGATAGACCCCCTTGCCGGCCACCATCCTGGCGACCGGCCGTCACGCTTCACACGTTTACCCCTGCCGTGATAGGCGTTCGCCGCCATGCTAACCCGCGCGCCGGTCACGCGCCAGCCCCTACCATCGATCCCGTGGCGGGCAGGTGCCGACGCGAGGGACGGCGTCCGGTCGGCGTAACCGGATCGGCGTGCGTGGCCATCCTCGTGCTCGTAGCGGCTCTTGCCGCGGCGCTACTGCAAACGGGGCGAGCGGCGCCCGCCGCGGCTGCCGAGCTACCGGCGGGCGCGCGCCTCGTGCGCGTCGCGCCGCCCGCCGCCGACCCGAACGGGGCGAGCGGCGAGCCGGCGCTCTCGGCCGACGGTCTCGTCGTTGCCTTCGCGACCGACGCCTCAAACTTCGGCCCCGCCGACGGGAACGGTTTGCGCGACGTCTACACGTTCGACCTCGCAACCGGTCGCGCCGAGCTCGTCTCGGCGCGCGCCGACGGCCAGGCGGCGAACGGCGTCTCGGGGACGCCGACGCTGAGTGGCGACGGACGGGTCGTCGCGTTCGTGACCGCCGCCGACAACCTCGTCCCAGTACCACCCACGCAGAAGACGCTCGTAGTGGTGCGCGAGCGCGGCGGCGCTCCGCAGCTCGCCAGCCGGGCGATCGGCGGTGCCGCGCCCGACGGCGACTCCTTCCAGCCCGACATCTCGGCCGACGGCCGCTACGTCGTCTTCGCCTCCGCGGCCAGCAACCTCGT
>BEIR01000137.1 GCA_002898855.1 bacterium HR41 | reverse complement strand
TGCAGCTCCCGCCGCTTCGACGTCCCGTTCAACCGCGTACAGAGGAAACGGTGCGCCGCGCTCGGACAGCAGCGCGGTCGCAGGGAAACCGCAGATCGATAGGCGCCGCTGTACGCCAGCTGCGCATGGCCCCACCATCGCTCGCTGTGCTCGCCGTCGTGGCCCTCGTGGCGGGTGCCACGGCTGCGCCTGCTCAGGGCGCCAAGCGCAAGGTGCCGTTCGGCTTTTTCGGCACGGTCGTTCCGCCCGAAATGTTCCCTGTCCGCGAGTCCGTTCTTACGAAGCAGTTCGCTCTGATGGCACGGTCGGGCGTTGAATCGGTGCGGCTCACGTTCGACTGGGGGTCGCTCGAGCCGCAACCGGGCGTGTACCAGCTCGCCGACGTCGACAAGCTGGTGCGTAGCGCGAGCCGGGCTCGTCTGCAGATCGTCCTCAACGTCTCGGGCACACCGTGCTGGGCGTCAAGCGCGCCCTTCGACCCCGAGTGCCGCCGCTTTCCGCCCGCCGATTCGCACATGCCGCGCTTCGCGGCGCTGATGCGAACGCTCGTCCAGCGCTACGGGAGCAGGGGCTCCTTCTGGGCCCGTAGCCGGGCGGTGCGCCGTAACCCGATCGTTTACTGGCAACTATGGAACGAGCAGACGGCTCCGTGGCACTGGCGAGCCGCCCGCTGGGCCAGCGGCTACACGCGGCTCTTGAAACTCGCCTACCCGGCGATCAAGCGCGCCGACCGGAGCGCACGCGTCATCGCCGGCTCGCTCGTCGCGAACGGGGCGAATTACAACCAGTGGACAGCAGCGCGCGATCTCTACCGGGCGGGAGCGCGCAAGTATTTCGACGCGATCGCCGTTCATCCGTTCA
Organism: bacterium HR41; assembly: GCA_002898855.1. Taxonomy (GTDB): domain Bacteria; phylum Actinomycetota; class Thermoleophilia; order Solirubrobacterales; family Thermoleophilaceae; genus Thermoleophilum. Next base: position 3,804 of record BEIR01000137.1, on the reverse strand, counting down.
CTAACGACCCGAAATCTGTCGCGCGCACGGCGTGGCAAACGACGGAGATCCTGCGCCGTGTCCGCGCGGTGATGAACGCCGCCGGCGACCGCCGCAAGCCGATACTCGTCACCGAGATCACCTGGCCGGCGGGCAAAGGAAAGGTGCCCCGCCAAGCGCGCTTCTACATGGAGGTGACAGCGAAGGGCCAGGCGCAGCGCATGCGCGCCGCCTTCTACCGCCTCGTGGCGTGGCGCAAACGCCTGCGCCTGACGCACGTTCAGTGGTACACGTGGGGCACGGGCTACGACCCTGTGGGACCGGAAACGGTGATGCTATTCCGCTATTCCGGGCTCACGCGCATGCGCGGCGAATCCTTCAAGCCGCTGCCGATACTGAAAACGTACGCGGCGATCGCAGCCCGCTTCGAGGGCTGCCGGAAACACTCCGACGCTCGCCGCTGCCGCTGACCTGCGCCGCTCGCCGCCGGCCACCTGCAGCACTCACCGTCGGCGACGCGGCCGTAGCCGAGCCAGCGCCAAGAGTCCGCACCCGCCGACCGGCCGGCAGGTAGAAGGCTCGAAAAGTCGGCCATTAGGGGTGGAATCGCCGACAGCGGTGCGTTACGAATGGGCTAGCCCCCTATGACGGAAGCGATCGGCACGCGTGCCCCCACGGCCACACGCGCTGCGGGACGAGGAGTGCTTCCGACCGGTCAGCTGCGACCGTCGGTCGCCCGGCGAGCGCTGCTCTTGCGGGCATCGCTGGTGCTCGCCGACGCGACCGCTGCGGCCGCGTGTCTTGTCGCTTTCGAACTCCTGTCGCAAGGGGCGGGACTCGCCGCGCTCCTAACCGCGCCCCTCCTCGTCGGGTGGGCGAAGGTGCTCGGCCTCTACAAGCGGGAGCCGGTCGTGATCGTCCGTGCGACACTCGACGAACTGCCGCAGCTGATCGCCGCTGCGGCTGGCGCGATCTTCGTCGCGAGCGCAGCTGGGTTCCTTCCCTGGGAGGGCTGGGAACTACTGGCCGTCTGGGCGTCGCTGACCGCGGCGCTCTTCGCCGCGCGAGTGCTGGCCCGTGCCGTGACACTGCGCTGGCTACCTGCAGAACGAGCACTGGTGGTCGGCAGCGACCGCGTCTGCGGCGCTGTCCGCCGCAAGATCGCCAACACTCGGCGGACTCGCCTGCTGTTGGTCGGCCACGTCGCACCCCACGGTGGCGACCGGACCCCGCTGCCCGACAAGCGTCTCGGCGACCTCGACGCGCTCGCGGATGTGGTCGAGGCGCTCGACATCGAGCGTGTGCTGATCGACGCTCGCGCGCTGGGACCCGACAGGTGCCAAGAGGTGGTGCGACTGTGCCACGCGCTCGGAGTGCGGGCCGGGATACTCGCCCCCCTCCCGGTCGTGGCGGGCGACGGAGCGATGGTGGACAACCTCGACGGCCTGCCGCTCGTAGCGCTACGCGAATTCGGACCTGGTCGCGCCGGGCGGATCGCGAAACGCGCGCTGGACATCGCCGTAGCCGCCGTCCTCGTCGTCGTACTCGCTCCGCTGATGCTGGCGATCGCGCTCGCTATCAAGGCGACCTCGCCGGGCCCGGTGTTCTTCCGCCAGACACGGATCGGCCGCCATGGGCGCCCCTTCCAGATGCTCAAGTTCCGCACCATGGTCGACGGTGCCGACCGTCTCAAGCCGCTGCTGCTCGATCTCAACCAAGCTGCGGCGCCGCTGTTCAAGATCGCCAACGACCCGCGCACGACCAGGGTCGGTCGCCTGCTCCGCTGCTACTCCCTCGACGAGCTACCCCAGCTCTTCAACGTTCTGCGTGGCGACATGAGCCTGGTCGGTCCGAGGCCGCTGGTTCCAGAGGAGGACCGGTTCTTCGTGGGGTGGCAGCGTGCCCGACACGCAGTCGCACCAGGCATGACCGGATCGTGGCAGATCCTCGGATCGAGCCGCGTTCCGCTCGACGAGATGGCTGCGATCGACTACCGGTACTGCGCTAGTTGGTCGCTGTGGGAAGACTGCAAGATTCTCGCTCGCACGCTGCCGTACGTCCTGAGCGCACAGAGCGGCGAACATCCGCCGTGCGAGCGGCGAACGCTCTAACGCGCTCGTTGCGCGTTCGCCAGCGAGGCGGCGGAGGCCGGCTCGGCGGAACGGCACGCACGCGTGCCACGGTCACCACTCGGCCTGCACCGCTCGGCCTGCACCGCTCGGCCGTCGCCGCTCGACCTGCACCACTCGGCCGTCGCCGCTCGACCTTAGCCGCTCCTACCCTCACCACGCGGGCCGAGCGAACTCATGCCGCTTCACGGCCTGGAGCCTGATGCTTCTTGTTCCTCACGCGTTCCTTTAGTGCGTCCGGTAGCAGCAGTCGTCGGCAGCCAGCTGCGCCCGCCGGTGCTGTCGCTGTGGCGCGGCCACTCGAGCTGGCGATCGCTGGTGAGCGACATCGCCGCGGCGAGGGACCACGAACCCACCTCTCGGCGAATCCGCTGGAGGAAGGACCGGACTGACGGGCGGGCTGACGAACCGGCAATCGCGCCAGCTGCCTGGCTGGCTGGGCGGGGCGCGGCGCCCCGAGCCCTCAGCTGTCGGTGGACCAGTCGCTGTCGCCCGCGGCACCCCGCGTGCGCTCGCGCAGTGGTTGGCGAGTGCGTGCGGTGGTTGCCGGGGCCTCCGCGCTCTCGCCCAACGCGATCGGCTGGACCGTGTAGCCGGAAGCGATCGAGCCGCAGTTGGCGACCGCGCCGATCGTTCGCACCCGGTGTGCTTCGAGCTGCCCCTTGAGGCGGGCAGCATCGGCGACTCTTGTCTCGCCGATCCGCGCCACGACCAGCACCCCGTCGAGCACGCGCAGCAGCGCGACGCGTCGGGGAAGCGACCGAGCGGCGGCGTGTCGACCACCACGAGGTCGTGGCTGCCGCGCAGGACGTCGAGGATCGGCCCGGCCGCAGACCCTTGCAGCAAGCTCCACGGATCCGGTGGGTTGCCGCCGGCCACGAGCACGTGCAGCGAGCCCGCCTGCTCGGCCGAACCAACGTCGCTCGGCAGGGTGACGGCTTGCAGCACCTCGAGCGGCGATCGCTCGCCGCGCAACACCTGCATCAGACCGGGCACGCCGTGAAGGCCGTGCCGGCGGGCGAGCACCGGGTGGCGCATGTCGCCCTCGACGAGGACCACCCGCAAGCCGGACCGTGCGGCGGCGAGCGCCAGATTCCAGGCCACGGTGCTGCGGCCCTCGCCGCGCGCTTGCGAGCAGACGGCGAGCGCGGCGATCGGACGACCGTCGACGTAGCGCAGGTTCGCGTCGAGGACACGGAAAGCTTCGGCCACGGTGGGGGCGAGCAGTCCGAGCGGCCCCCCACGGTGCAGTTCGCGGGAAACGGGCACCGTCGTCAGCACCGGCGTGCCGAGCACCGCCACGACGTCCTCGCTGCGACGGAAGCGCCTATCGGTTTGCTCGCGCACGAGCGCGAGACCCGAGCCGAGGATCGCACCGAAGATCAGGCCGAGGACGACCGTCTGCAGCGGGTCACCCGCCTTCCCGCTGGGGACGAAGCCGCGCTGGATCAAGCGCGGCGTGGCGTTGTCGCCGGCGGCAAGGAACTCGAGCCGCTCGAGGTAGGTAGCTAGCCGCTGCGTCGTCGCCGCCGAACGGCGCCGTGACGCGTTACGCAGCTCGGCTCGCACGAGCCGCGCCAGCCGTCGCGCCGCGCGGCGCTCGGCAGCGCCGGCGAAGCGTTGTGCGCTGCGCGCGTAAGCGTTGGCGAGCAGAGCGGCGCCCTCGGCGGTGTCCGCCCGCGCGGTGATCGTGATG
>BEIR01000136.1 GCA_002898855.1 bacterium HR41 | reverse complement strand
CCGCCGGGGGCCTCCTGGCAGACCTCGTCACGGGCGTCATGACCGCCCGTCTGCTCGGACCGGAAGGTCGCGGCATCGTCGTGGCCCTCGCATCAGGGGTGCAGCTGTGCGGGTTCGTGTTCGCCGCCGGCGTGGCGCAAAGCCTCGCCTACTTCGCGGTCCGCGAACCGCCGCTCGCAGCGCGCCTGCTGGGCGGTTGGGCGATCGCGCTCGCGCCGTTCGCCCTCCTCGGCGTCGCTTGTGCCGAGCTCCTGTTGCCGCTGATTTTCGCGGGCGAGCCGAGTGCGGTCGCGATCGGCCGCTGGTTCGCGCTCGCGGTCGTGCTGATCGTCGCGCTGGAGCTGTCGTACGGCGTGCTGCTCGCCCGCAACGACTATTTGGGTTTCAACCTGGTGCGGCTCGGCCAACCGACCTTGACCGCGCTCGGCTATGTCCTTCTTTGGAGCCTCGGCGCTTTCACCGTCGCGGGCGCGCTCGCATCGCTAGCCGTCGCGACGGCGATAGTCGCAGCGTTCGGGATCGCGCGCGGCGGGCGGCGGTTGGGAATCGCCCGTCCCGATCTCGGCCTTGTCCGCCGCTCGCTCTGGTTCGGTGTCCGCGCCCAGGGGTCGACAGTGGCTGCGAGCGTGAATGCGCGACTCGACGTCGCGGTGCTGCCAGCTTTCGCGAGCGCTGGAGCGGTGGGTCTCTACTCGGTCGCGACGAACGTGTCGCTGATCGTCTACCAGCTTGCGAGCACGTTCGCAGCCATCGTCCTGCCCGTGGCGGCGAGTGACACCGCCGAGCGTTCACGGCGCAAGGTCCTGATTGGAACGTTGGGCACGATCGCGGTGTGCGGGGCGCTTGGTGCGGTTCTGGCGATCGCGGGCGAGCCGCTCTTGGGACTTGTCTACGGCGCGCAGTTCCGGGCGGCGATCGATCCGCTGCGCCTGCTCGTTCCCGGCGCCGTGCTGTTCGCGGCCGCTTCGGTGGTCGCGTCCGGGCTCGCAGGGGCCGGAAGGCCGTTCACCGCGACGTTCGGTTATGGCGTCGGGGCGATCGTGATGGTCGGCGGGCTCGCGCTGTTCGTGCCAGCAGGCGGTACGACCGCGGCTGCGATCGTTTCGAGCGTCTCGTACGCAGTCGTGTTCCTCGCTCTGCTGGGCGCCTATCGCCGCGTAGCGCAGGCAGCGGTCGGTGGCGGCGTCTCTCCCCCAGAGCCAGGGGCGGAGAGCGCGTCTGCGCGGACCCGCACACCCGCGCACGGTCGCCCGCGCTAGCGGCTACGTGTGCCACCGCGACGAGCCGTGCGCGCGCGACGGCAGCTGCCGTCGGTGTTGCGTACACAGCCCGTTAGCTTGCGAACGAGACGCACGTAAGCCCGCCACACCGGCTTGCGGACGAACGATGCTGGAGGGTTCCAGGCCAGCAAGCCTGCGTAGTCAAAGACGTTGTCGGGATCGCTGAAGCGACTCACCCACGAATACCAGTAGACGCGCGCTACGCGCACCGTGCGATCGCGGGCGGCGCGCGCGAGCAAGCTGTGAACGCGAACGACGATCGCCGGCGCGCGACGGTCGTCGGTGACGAACGGACGCTGGTAGCTCGGCACGGGCACGCGCCCGCGCGCGGCCGGCCAGCCCGTTTCGGTCACCCACAGGGCGAGCTTGCCGTCGCCATGGCGCGCCATGACTTTGCGCACTTTCCGCAACGCGAGGACGAGGTTCTCGGGCCGGCCGGTGTAGGTCTGCACAGCAACGACGTCGAACAGCCCGCGCGCCCCTGCACGGTAGACCCGCGCAAGATCCTCCCACGCCTTGAAAGTGAGACCGGCCAGCACCACACGCGCCCACGAGTCGGCGGAGCGCACCGCTCGGTGCGCTACGCGCAACAGGCGCACATACCCCCCCGGGAAGGCGTACTCGGAGCCGGGCGGGGCTGCCCACTGAAAGGTCAGCGTCGGCTCGTTCCAGATCTGCCAGTAGCGGATCGGGCGCCGCGGCAGCTGCGGATGGTCGCGCCAGAAAGATCCGAAGCGGCCGTACCGCGCTATCAGCGCGTGCAGGAACGCTGCGTATGCCTCGTTGTCGCGTGGTGGGGCAGCGATCTCGCCGCTGCTGCGCGCCCACGCAGGCGCGTACATGACGACGGGCAGGATCTCGATGCCGGTGCGCGCTGCGCGCGCCACGACCGCGTCGGTCGCCGTGAAGTCGATCGCACCAGCGCGCTCAGGCTGCATCAACGACCAGTTGAACAGCACACGAGCGGTCTCGACCCCCGAGCGGCTCATCAAGTTCCAGGCGGCGTCTTGGACGCGAGGTGTCGCACGCTCGATCCCGTCGCCCCAGTACATCCCGAAAAAGGTGCGCGGCACCGCCCGCTTGGCGGCGAGGGTGCTGACAGGCGCGACGGCGAGCGCGATGGCGAGGGCTAGGAGCATGGCCGCGCAGGCGCGCACCGCCACCCGTGGCGCAGACACCACGGTCGACGCCGCGCGGCAGGCGCCGCTCACGCGGCGCACCCTCCGTGTCCTGCGAACGCGCAAGATTTCCCTGAGCCCCCGCTCTCCGTACGTCTAACACGTCGGGACGCGGCAAGTAGTGGAGCGCTGCGAGAAGAACGGGCGAAGCCGCCCCTTACGCCTCACAGCGGGCGAGCGCGTGTGCGCCTAGCGGCCGGTGAGCGAGCGCGCAGCTGCGCGGTAGGCGGCGAGCGCCGGCATCGGTTGGAAGCTCCAGCCCGGCCCGATGCGGAGCAGACCGCCGTAGTCGAAGATCCAGTTCTTGCTCGCGTAAGGACTAGCCCACTCGTACCAGTACACGCGCCCCAGTCGTACGTTCTTGTCGCGCGCGGCTTTGCGCGCCATCGCGAAGAGGTCCTTGACCTTCCGCGCCATCCCCGCGTCGGTGGTGGCGAACGGTCGCTGTCCACGTGGGAACTTCGCGCGTCCGAGCGCCGCCGGCCACGACGTCTCGGTGATCCACAAGCCTTTGCGCTGATCGCGGTACTTGCGCATCACGCGGCGCAGGTAGCGCAGCGTCTTGTACAGGTTCGAAGTCTTGCCGGTGAACGTCTGGCTAGCGACGACGTCGAAGCTGCCGCGTCCGCCGGCGCGGTAGATCTGCTCGAGGTAGCGCCAGGAGTCCGTGGTCAAGCCGGCGAGAACGACCTTCGCCCCCTTGTCCGCCTGCTTCACGGCCTTGTACGCGGCGCGGAGCACACGCACGTAGTGCGCGGGGAAGCGGTACTTGCGTTCCTTGCGGCTGCGCGAGACGTCCCAGCCCCACCAGGCGTGCGGCTCGTTCCAGATCTGCCAGGCGCGAATCGGGCGCCGCGGCAGCTGCGGGTGGTCGCGCCAAAACTGGCCCTCGGGGCCGTATCGCTGGACGAGGAGGCGCATGAAGCGCGCGAGGTCGGCCGGGTCGCGTGGAGGTGCTGCCGGCCGCTTGGCGATGCGCGCCCACCGCGGCGCGGCGAAAACGACCGGCAGCAGATCGAGCCCGTTGCTAGCGGCGCGGGCGACGAGCGTGTCGAGCTCGCTCCAAGCGAGGGCCGCATCGCGCCGGGGCTGCGTTTCGGACCAGTTGAAAACAGTGCGCACGCTCTCGACGCCGTTGGCGGCCATCGCCTGCCACTGGGCGTCCTGGATCGGCGGCGGCGCCTCGGCCGCTTGGTTGCCCCAGTAGACGCCCATGAAATTGCCGGGAACGGCGCGTTTGGCGGACGCAGGCGCTGCGCCGAACGCGAGCGCGACCACGGCCAGCACCGCCAACGCTTGTGCGCAGCGCCGACACGACAGCTGCTGTCCGAGGGAATGTGACATCGACGACTGGGGATAAGCAGGAAGCATCCCTGCTCCGAACACGGGGCGGTTGCGATCGTTGCGGCGAGACCCGCTCTCCAACCGGTTTCTCGCCCCGGCGAGCGAACGAGACCGCGTGTCCCTTTCTACCAGGCTGGCACCGCTCGCGCCACGGCGCACCCCGCCGGTGGCACGCCGTAGCTAGTTAGGGATGAAGTAGAACGGGTTCGGGTACTTGAACGCCCGGTCGGCGTGGCCACCGGCGAGGTCGGACTCCTGGTCGCCGACGTTCGCGATGACGTCGTAACCGTGTTGCTCCAGCGTCGCGCGCGCTTTCGCCTTGAAACGCGCCGTCGGCGCGTCGGTCGGCTTGTAGAAGGCGCCGTCCCAAGCGCGGTAGCCCACGCGCCGCAGGTTGTCTTCGCGTACCTGGCGCAGCTGCGGCGGCGTCCCGGTGATGAAGAACACGGCCATGCCGAGCCGCTTGGCGAAGTTGAACAGCTCGAGCGTGGGCGCGATCGCATCGCCGCCGAGCACAGTTCCTTGGGCCACACCAAGCTGCGAGAAGCCCGAAGCCGCCAGGTAGCGGTAGTTCGAGAGGCTCGTCTCGTCGATATCGAGAACCAGCGTCGGCTTGCCTTCGAAGCGGCGCGGCTCGATCCGGCGCTGGCGGCACGTCCGCACCCGCCGGTACAGCGGCTCGCGCGCCCGCCGGTACACCGTGCGCCCCCGCGGGCCGCCACGCGTAGCTGTGCGCACGCGCGTGTAGTACGTACGGCTGGCGCGTCGGAACTCCGTAGCGCACACGCGCTCGACGCGCACCGGCCGAGCCGCCTCCGCCATCCGTGCCGCGATGTACTCGCGTGCCGCTCGGGCCACCGCGGCGATGTC
>BEIR01000135.1 GCA_002898855.1 bacterium HR41 | reverse complement strand
CCGGGCTGGGTGCCGCTGATCGGCACCGACTTCTACACGGTCGAGGCCGAGCTACCCACCGGCCAGGCGGTCGTGCCCGGGCAAGGGCAGACGGTGAACATCGCCGGCGTACCGGTCGGCGAGATCGGTGGGGTTCGCGTCGAGCGTGGGCGCGCGATCGTCGAGATGAAGATCCGTCGCAAGTACGCGCCGATCTGGCGCGACGCGACGATTCTGTTGCGACCGAAGACGGGCCTCAAGGACATGTATCTGTCGCTCGATCCGGGCACGCCGTCGGCTGGGCGGCTGCCCGAGGGTGGGCGCGTGCCGATCCGCAACACTCTGCCCGACGTCAACCTCGACGAGATCCTCGACCAGCTCGACGCTGACGCCCGCGACTATCTGCGCATCCTCGTCAACGCCGGCGGCGAAGCGTTCGCGCGCCGCGGGGTCGAGAACTCGGCTGCTCAGCTGCGCTCGGCGTTCAAACGTTTCGCCCCCACGAGCCGCGACACCCGCCGCATCGTCGAGCTGTTGGCAGAACGCCGGCGCAACCTCGCGCGTGTCATCCACAACTTCCAGCTGATCTCGAGCGCGCTCGCCGAGCGCGATCGCCAGCTCGCCGAGTTCGTGGAAAGCTCCAACGCCAACTTCGCTGCGTTCGCTTCGGAAGAACAGAACCTGCGCGCCGCGCTGCGGCTGTTCCCTGCCGCTCTTGCGCAAACCGACCGTACGCTCGCTAAGGCGAGGACGCTCGCCGACAACCTCGGCCCGGCGCTCGACAAACTGCGGCCGGGTGCGCGCGCGCTCGCCCCCGCCTTGCGCGCCCAGCGCGACCTGTTCCGCGAGACGACGCCGGTGGTGCGCACGCAGCTGCGGCCCTTCGCCCGCGACGTGCGTCCCACCGTGCGCGCGCTGCGCAGCGCGGCCGGAACGCTCGGTCCGTCCGCACCGCGACTCGCGAGCGCGTTCACCTTCCTCAACAAGCTCCTCAACGGCGTCGCCTACAACCCGCCCGGCAGCGAAGAGGGCTACCTGTTCTGGACCGGGTGGCTGAACCACAACGGGGCGACCCTGTTCGGCCTGCAGGACGCGCACGGGCCGTTGCGTCGCGGCATGATCCTGCTCAACTGTCAGGCGCGGACCGTGCTCGACTCGATCATCCGCGTCAACGTGCTGCTCGGAACGTTGTCCGAACTGCTCGACGCGCCCACGACCCAGGAAGCTTGCGCAGCGCAGTGAGGAGGAGCGGCGGGTGATCAAGCAAGCACCGAGCATCGGGCGGATCCTCGTGATGGTCGGCTTCGCCCTGTCGGTATTCGCGATGCTGCTCTTCCTGTGGGTGTCGTTCGGTGGTGGGCTGCCGCTGCGGCCGAAGGGCTACCAGGTGCACGTCGCCTTCCCCGAAGCGACCCAGCTCGCCGAGGAAGCCGAGGTGCGTATCTCGGGCGTGCGCGTCGGGCGAGTAAAAAGCAAGGAGCCCGATCCCCGCACGGGCCTGACCGACACGACCCTCGAGATCGAGCCGCGCTTCGCACCGATCCCGCGCGACGCGCGGGCCATCCTCCGCCAGAAGACGCTTCTGGGCGAGACCTACGTCGAGCTGACACCGGGGCACCGCTCGGCGGGGTTCGTTCCTGACGGCGGCCGTCTGCCGCGCGGCAATGTGGGGCAGACCGTCGAGCTCGACGAGATTCTGCGCACGCTCGATCCCGAGACGCGGCGTGCCTTCCAAACCTGGCTCGACCAGCAGGGCCGCGCGGTCGAGAACCGCGGTCCCGACATCAACGCTGCGCTTGCCAGCCTCGCGCCGTTCGCCGACAAGACCGACGAGGTGCTGGCGATCCTACGTCGCGAGGAGGCTGCGACGCGACAGCTCGTGCGCGACACGGGCGAGGTGTTCGATGCGCTCAGCGAGCGCTCGGGGCAGCTGCGCGGGCTGATCGCGAACTCGAACAAGGTCTTCGAGACCACCGCGCGGCGCGACCGCCAGCTCGAAGAGGCGATCCGTGCCTTCCCGACGTTCCTCGACGAGTCGCGCGTCACCGTCGAGCGCCTCAGCCGCTTCGCCCGTGACACCGATCCGCTCGTGAACCAGCTGCGGCCAGCGGCGCGTGCGATGTCGCCCACCTTCGAACAGCTGGCAGCGCTCTCACCCGACCTGAAACGGCTGCTCGTGTCGCTCGATCCGCTGATCCGCGCGTCGCGCAGCGGCTTGCCGGCCGTGCAGCGCGTGCTCGACAACACGCGCCCGCTGCTGGCCGGGATCGACCCGTTCATGCGCAGCTTCATCCCGATCATCGACTACCTCGCGCTCTACCGACGCGAGATCGCAGCCTTCTTCGCCAACGACGTCGCTGCGACACAGGCCAAAGAGCTCTCCCAAATCCTCGGTCGGCCCGCGCACTACCTGCGTGTCACCAACCCGCTCAACCCCGAGAACCTCGGGGCCTTTCCGTTCCGGCTACCCACCAACCGCAGCAACCCCTATCCGCTGCCCGGCTCGCTGCTCGAACTGGCGAACGGCAGCTTCACGGTGTTCGGTTCCTATCTCTGCCGACCCTCCAACCCGATGCCGACGCTCTCGCCCACCGTCCCGCAACCGCTTCTCGACCGCTTGCGTGAGATTGCCTACGCCGGGCAGGCCGACCCGGGCGACACCGTGCCCGCACCACCTTGTCGCGAGCAAACGCCGCTCGGGCAACTCGTCGGGCAGAGCGGTCGCTACCCGCGGCTCGAGCGTCTCCCGTAGCGCCGACGCTCGCAGCTGGTGGCGAGCGGCGCGAGCGCCGGTGCGTGTGACCTAGGCTTGCGTCGGGGATGGCTCGAGCGCGCACGCTGGTGATGTCGTTGGTGACGGCGCTCGCGCGCTGGCGTGCCGCCCCGTTCGCCGTTGCGGCGGTGGCCGTCGCGGCGGCAGCGGTCGCCGCGTGGCGGCTCGAGCCGAGCGCCGACATCTCGGAGCTCGTCGCTCGCGGCTCACCGATGTGGCAGGAGACGCAGCTGGCCGCGCGCACCTTCGGCGACGACGCGATCGTCGTCGCCGTTCGCGGGAGCTTGCAGCGCACGCTGCTGACGTCGGACCTTGCGCGCGTGCTGCGGCTCGAGGGGTGTCTCGGCGGGCGCGTGCCCGAACGCGCTCTGCGCGAGCTGCCGCGGGTGTGCAGCGAGATCGCACGCCTACGCCCGGCCCGGATCGTCTACGGCCCCGCCACGTTCCTCAACACCGCGGCGATCCGCATCTCCGACGAGCTTGGCAGGCGCAGCGAAGAGGCGCTGCGCGCTGCGCAACGCGCCGCTGCCGCCGCGCGCGAACGCGCGGCGCAAGCCGGCCTCGGCCCGGCCGCCCAGGAGCAAGCGGCGCAGGACGCCGAGCGAGCCGAGCTCGCACGTTTCACCAACCAGGTACTGCAGCTCTCGCTGCGCTACGGGCTGGCGGGCTCCCCGTCGCTGGCCGACCCCGATTTCGTCGCGGCGGTTGTCTTCGACCCGACACGACCCGCGGGCACACCGAAGGCGCGCTTCTCTTACCTGTTCCCGGCGCGCGATCTAGCACTGATCCAGATGCGGTTGCGCCCCGACCTGAGCACACGCGACCGCAGCCGCGCCGTCGCCCTCGTGCGCCAGGCCGTGCGCGAACGCCTCTTCCAGCCGCGCTACGGGGCGCGCTACGCCGTCACCGGCATACCGGCGATCGTCGACGATCTCGCCGGTTCGCTCACTGCTGCGCTCGCTCGCCTGCTGGCCGTCGCGGTGGTGGTGATGGCGTTCGTGCTCGTCTTGCTGCAGCGGGGTCGCCGGCGGCTCGTGCCCCTCGCCACCGCGCTCGCCGCGACGGCCGTCACTTTCGCCCTGCTCGCGCTCCTCGGTGGCGAGCTGACGCTAGCGGCGTTGGCGGTTCTGCCCGTGCTCGTCGGCCTAGCGGTCGACTACGCGGTGCAAGTCCGTGCCCGGCTGGTCGAGGAAGCGCAGGTAGAGCGTCTCGACGAGGCTGCCGCGCTTGTTACACAGCGCATCGCGCCGGCGCTCGTCACCGCAGCGGCGGCGACCGTCGCCGGCTTTTTCGTGCTGCTGCTCTCGCCGCTGCCGGTGGTGCGCACCTTCGGAGCACTCTTGATCGTCGGCACGGTGGCGGCGCTCGCCGTCGCTGTCGCGGCCCTTCCCCGAACGCTCGTCCCGCGTAGCGAGCCCCAGCGCGACCGTGCCGGCGGCGACACGCCCCCGACCCGCCGCTCGAGCGCGCGAACGCGACCGTCGGGGCTTGCTGCGCTCGCGCGCGATGTGCCCTGGCGGCTCTTCGACACGGCGCTCGCAAGGCCGCAGCGGGTCTTGCGCCTCGCCACTGCTGTCGCCGGCGTGGGCCTCGTGCTCGGTCTTTTCGTACCCGTCTCTACGGACCTGGCGCGCCTTTTGCCACGCAACCTCGCGAGCGTCGAGGCGGCGCTCGCGGTTCAGCGGGCGAGCGGCTTGGCGGGGCAGCTCGACGTTCTCGTCCACGCCCCCGACGTAACCGAACCGCGGCTTCTGCGCTGGATGGAGCGGGTGCGCAGCGACGTGCTGCGCTCCGGCGGATGGCGCGAAGGCAGGCGGTGCGGCACCGAGCGCGGTAATTCGCCGCTTTGCCCCGGCCCTTCCTACTCGGAGCTCGTCGGAGCTACCGGCGCGCGCACAAGGGAGCAGGTGAAGGCCTTGCTCGCGCAAGTGCCCGCGTACCTGCTCCAAGGAGTGGTCGAC
>BEIR01000134.1 GCA_002898855.1 bacterium HR41 | reverse complement strand
ATCCTCTACTTGCGGATGCTCTACGACATCCTGCGCGAACGTGCCGAGCGCGCCGATGCGCCGGCGCTGGTTTTCCAGGAGGCCGATCTTCCGGTCCGCGTCGTGCGCGACATCTTCTCGAGCGAGTTCGAGCGCGCGCTGGTCGACGACCAGAAGGCACACGAGCGGCTTGTCAGCTTCCTTAGCCGCACGGCGCCTGATCTTGTCGACCGCGTCGAGCTCGACAGCGGCGAACCACCGCTCTTCGAGCGCTTCGGGGTCGAGCGCGCCTTGCGCTCGACCCTCGAGCGGCGCGTCGACCTGCCGTCGGGCGGTTATCCCGTGTTCGATTACGCCGAGGCGATGACGGTGATCGACGTCAACTCCGGGTCGTTCACCGGCCGTGGCAAGGGCGCGCGCCTCGAGGACACGATCACCAAGACCAACCTCGAAGCGGCCGAAGAGATCGTCCGCCAGCTGCGGCTACGCGACATCGGCGGGATCATCGTCATCGACTTCATCGACATGGCTCGCGCGCGCAACCGCGACGCGGTGCTGCGGCGCCTGCGCGAGGCGCTTGAGCGCGACCGCACGAAGACCTATGTCGTCGAGGTCTCGCCGCTCGGGCTGGTCGAGATGACGCGTCAGAACGTCACCGAAGGTGTGCGCGGGATCCTCACCAAGCCGTGTCCTACCTGTGCCGGCGAGGGGGTGGTGCTGAGCGAGGAGACGGTGGCGCTGCAGGCTGCCCGCTGGCTGCGCGAGACCGCGTTCGCTCACCCTGGTGCGGAGGCGTTGTTGGTGCGTATGCACCCGCGCGTCTCGGCGCTGCTCACCCGTTCGCCCGACCACTGGATCGACGAGATCGAGACCGAAACCGGCAAGCGTTTCCACTTCGAGGGCACGGAAGCGCTGCCGATCGACCACATGGAGGTCGTGGCCGAAGGGACGCTCGACGAGATCGCCGAGCGGGCGCTGCCGTTCCGCGAGGGCGACGAGGTGTTCGTCGAGCTGGTCGAGCCGCACATGTACAACGAGGACGACGCTGTAGCCAAGCTCGACGGCTATGTGGTGGCTGTACGCGGCGCTGCCGGCCTCGTCGGCCAGAAGGTGCTGGTGCGGATCGAGCGGGTGGGCCGCTCTTCGGCGGAGGCGACGCTCGTCGCAGAGGGCGGCGCGAGCAGCGACAGCGACCCTGCGGACGGCGGAGCGACGCGGCGAGGCGGACGTCGAGCGCGGCGGCGCAGCGCCGCGAGCGCCTGAGCTGGGCTAGCGGGGCTCGCAGCCGCCGGCCAAGGGGTCCGCTCGCTCGCTAGACTGCCGGCTCGTTCTCGCCAGCGGCGGGGTGGAGTCGTCGTGTACGCAGTAGTCAGAGTTCAAGGCAAGCAATATCGGGTCGCCGAAGGCCAGCAGCTGCTGGTCGATCGGTTGCACGCCGAGCCGGGCGAGCGGGTCGAACTCGAGCCGCTGCTCGTGCGCCCCGACGGTGGCGACGTCGTGCTCGACGCCAAAGCGCTCGCCAAGGCTCGCGTCGAGGCTGTAGTGAAACAGCACGAGCGCGGGCCGAAGCTGCGTATCCTCAAGTTCAAACCGAAGAAGGGCTACAAGCGCCGCACCGGTTTCCGGGCCGAACTGACACGGCTCGAGGTCACGAAGATCGCTGTGACCGGCACGCGTAGCTCCAAGTCCGAAAAGAAGCAGGGCGATGGCTCATAAGAAAGGACTCGGTTCCAGCCGCAACGGGCGTGACTCGGAGGCCAAGCGCCTCGGCGTCAAGGTGTTCGCTGGCGAGGTCGTGAGCGGCGGCGAGATCCTCGTGCGCCAGCGGGGGACGCCCTTCAAGCCGGGCGACGGTGTCGGTATCGGTCGCGACCACACGCTGTTCGCCTTGCGACCAGGTGTCGTGAAGTTCACGCGCGGTCGCCGCGGGCGGCTGGTTCACGTGGTGCCGCCCTCGTAGGCGGCAGCGGTTGTTCTGCGATCGCGCCGAGATACATGTCCGCGCCGGCGCGGGCGGTGACGGCTGCGTGTCGTTCCGGCGCGAGGCGTACGTACCGAAAGGCGGTCCGGACGGCGGCGACGGTGGTCGCGGCGGCGACGTCGTTCTTGTCTGCGACGGCGATCTGCGCGACCTCCGTGCCTACCTGCGCAAGCGCCGCTACGTGGCCGGCCGCGGCCAGCACGGGCGCGGCGCCGAGCGCCACGGGCGACGGGGGGAGGACGTCGAGCTGCCCGTGCCACCCGGGACCGTGGCTACCGATGCGAGCACGGGCGAGCGTTTCGAGCTGTTGGCGCCGGGCCAGCGGGTGGTGGTCGCGCGCGGCGGCGCCGGCGGGCGCGGCAACCGGCGGTTCGCCACTCCCACTCGCCAGGCGCCCCGCTTCGCCGAGCGCGGCTTGCCCGGCGAAGAGCGGACGCTGCGGCTGGAGCTCAAACTGCTCGCCGACGCCGGCCTCGTCGGCCTTCCCAACGCCGGCAAGTCGTCGCTGTTGCGACGGCTGACGCGGGCGCGGCCGCGGGTTGCCGACTACCCGTTCACGACGATCGAGCCGAACCTCGGCGCGATCGAGGACGACGACGGTCGCCAGCTCGTCGTAGCCGACATCCCCGGGCTCATCGAAGGGGCCAGCGCCGGGGCCGGTCTCGGTCACGAATTTCTCGCCCACGTCGAGCGCTGCCGGTTGCTCGTGCATGTGGTCGACTGTGCGCCGATCGACGGCTCCGACCCGGTCGCGAACTTCGCTGTCGTCGAGCGGGAACTCGCCGCGCACGGGCACGGCCTGGCCGAACTGCCGCGCGTTCTCTGCATCTCGAAGGCTGACCTCCTGCCCGCCGGCGAGGCCGAACGTGTCGCCGCGGCGGTCGCGGCGCGGTACGGCTTCCAGCCCGACGACGTCGTCGTCACGTCTTCGGCGACCGGACGGGGGGTCGACGAACTCAAGCGACTGATCTTCCGGCGCGTGCCCCGCGACACCGCTGCGGCGCCGGAACCGGTCGTCGCGCGCGTCTACCGGCCCGGGGCCGACCGTGTCGTAACCGTCGAGCGGGTGGGAGACGGACGCTTCAGGGTGGCGGGCCCACAGGTGGAGCGGCTGATAGCGCGCCACGACCTCGACAATCCCGACGCTCTCGAATACATCGAACAGCGGCTGCGTAGGCTCGGAGTGGTGCGCGAGCTCGAGGCAGCCGGCTTCCGTCCCGGCGACACCGTCGAGATCGCGGGCGTCGAATTCGACTTCGAGCCCGAGGAGGTCGGCGGTGAGAGCTAGACGCCTCACGCTGGCGCTGGCGATCGTTTTCGCAGCGGCGCTCGCCGTGGCGGTGGTGCGCTGGGCGACGGCTCCAAGCGACGCCGAGCGGGTACGCGGCGTCATCGAGCGTTTCGTCACTGCCACCAACGCGCGCGACGCCGCTGCGCTCTGCGACGAAGTGCTCTCGCTGCGTTTTCTGGAAGCGCAAACCGGAGCGCGCGGCGAGCGCGCGCGCAGCCTCTGTCGCCGCGACATCGCCTCGCTCCAAGACACGCGCCTGCGGCTAGTGGCGATCGAAGCGGTGCGTGTCGACGGCGATCGCGCCGTGGCGAGAGCCCGGATCGCTTACGGATCGGTGGTGCGCCGCCAGCGGCTCTTCTTCCGGCGTGATGACGGCCGGTGGCGGATCGACGGCGGTTCGCCCCTGTAGCCGCGGCGGGGGCGGAGGGCCGCTGTCATCGACGCGGCGCGGCTGTCGCTGCCGGCTGACGCTGCCGCGGTTGCACGCCACTCGCCGCGAGTGGGGGCCGAGCCCCGTTGCGCACCAAGGTCCGCCCGTAACCTTGCATCCGTGCGCCCGGTCGTCGTAAAGCTCGGCTCTGCGCTCGTGGCCGACGAGCAGGGGGTCGTGCGCAGCGACGTCCTCGAGCGTGTCGCCGCAACGGTCGCCGAGCGCGCTCGTCGCGGCGAGCGCTTCGTGATCGTCAGCTCGGGGGCGATCGCCTGCGGCCTGCGTGAGCTCGGTATCGCTGTGCGTCCGACACAGATGGAGGAGCTACAAGCCGCGTCGGCGGTGGGGCAGGGGACCGTGTACCGAGCCTGGCACGACTTGCTCAACAGCCACGGTGTGCGCTCCGCGCAGGTCCTCCTCACCTTCTACGACATGGCGCAGCGCACCCACTACGTCAACGCGCGGCACACCCTCGCAACGCTGCTGCGCTGGGGTGTGGTGCCGGTCGTCAACGAGAACGACACCACCACGACCGACGAGATCTCGTTCGGCGACAACGACTTTCTGGCCGCGCAAGTGGCGATCCTGGTGGAAGCGCGGCTGCTGCTGCTGCTCACCGACACCGACGGTCTTTACACCGCCGATCCCAGGCGTGACGCGAGCGCTCGTCTGGTCAGCGAGGTACGCGATCCACGCGAGCTCGCCAGCTACACGATCGGCGAGAGCGGCAGTGCTGTCGGCTCGGGCGGCATGCGGTCGAAGGTAGCCGCCGCCGAGATGGTCACCGGGGCGGGCATCGCCTGCGTCGTCGCCTCGGGGCTCGACCCGAGAGCGCTCGCCACCGTCCTCGCCGGCGGTCGCGCGGGCACGCTGTTCCACCCTCGGCGTGGCCGCGAGCCGAGCTTCAAACTCTGGTTGCGCAACGCCAAGCCGGCGCGCGGTGCGGTTGTCGTCGACGCCGGTGCGGTACGGGCGCTGGTCGAGCGTGGCAGCAGCTTGCTGCCGGTGGGGATCGTCGCCGTGGAGGGGGAGTTCGAACCGGG
>BEIR01000133.1 GCA_002898855.1 bacterium HR41 | reverse complement strand
CGAACGGACCCTCGGCGGCGCTCGCCTCGAACCACGTGCGACGATCGCCGAGCGGCTGCGCGCTTCCCGCTGCCGCAAGCGGCACCGCTGCCGTGTCCCTGTCCGCCACTAGCGCGAGCTGTCCCTCCTCGTCCGGTTCGCCGCGCGACGATGCGCGATCGCCGTCGCCGCACCCTGCGCCACGCGCCGGTTCGCTGCCCGCACCGCTGTCACCGTCGCCCGCGCTGCTCTCGCTCGCCCGGGCGTCGCGCACACGAATCTCCTCCCCGGCGCTCGCGCGCAGCAGGATGTCGTCGGCGATACGCGCGAGATCGATGTCGAGGTAGCCGCAGAGGACGTCGCGCAACAGCGCCCGCACATGCTCCTCGAGGGCGGCGGCCGCCGCGTGCGTCGCCGGCTCGTCGGCGAGCGCGGGAGCGGCTCCGGCAAGCAACGTCCGTTCCGCCGAGAGGGCGCGCTCGAGCTCGCCGCGCACGTGCTGGCGACGATCGGGCTCGGCGCACAGCGCAGCGACACGCAGGGCGAGGGTGGCGCGGTCGGTGTCGGTGTGCTCGCCGAGCAAGGCGCGAAGTGCCACCAACAGGTCGAGCAGGCGTTCCCCGCTGTCGGCCGTCGCGAGTGCGCGATCGAACCGACGCAGAGCTAGTTCGAGGCGTGGACCGCGATCGCGTTGGGCGGTGACGGCAAGGAGTTCGGCGAGCTCCGCGCCACGCTCGCTGTCGATCGCGAGCGGGGCGCCAGCGCCGCCTGCTCCGGCAGTCGGCAGCGGCGTCCAGCGGCCACCGGCGATCCGCCGCGCGGCGAGCCCGTGCTGGCAGGCGGCGCCGTCGCCGAGCAGACGTAGTGCGACCCGCAGGTCGCGCAGTGCAGCGAGCGCCTCGCGCTCGGCCGCACGCGTGTCATCGCCGACGAGTCGTTCGAGTACCGCGACCGCTCCGACTGTCTCGTCGCCGCGCGCGAGCGACGACGGCTGCGCCCAGGCGGGGAGGTCGTGCACTGCCGGGTCAGCGTCGAGCCGATCGGCGCGTACCAGGCGCAGGCCGGGCGCCAGCGCGAGCGGTTCGTTGCCGGCCAGCGCGACTCCCTCGAAAGCGAGCGCGACGACGAACTGGCGAGCGTCTCCGTACAGCGTGTTTTCGAGGTCGCTGTAGAGGCGCTCGAAGCGCTCGTCGGGAAAGGAGAGATCGGTGCGGTCTTCCCAGAGCCGCTCGAGCATCGCGAGCAGCGCCGGCTCGGGGTCGGCTTCTCCCTCGCCCTGCGCTTCGAGCCACAGTCGCGCACCGCCTGTGAGCGCGGCCGCCGCGAGCCGGAAGCTGGGCAGCGCCCGCAGCCGCTCCCAGCGCTCGCGGATGAAGCGCTCGGTCAGCGGTCGGTAGCGGTAGAGGCGAGGGCCCGCCGGGCGCTTGACGTCGGCCCCGTCCTCCTCGACGTCGAAAGGGATCTCGGCACCGGCCCGCTGGTCGGCGCAGAGCAGCGTCGCGGCGTCGCGGGCGAACCGGCGCAGCGCGTCGTAGAGCTCGCGGTTGCGCATGCCCGAGCTTTCGCTGCCGCGCGAGCGCGTCCTTCCCGTCGGGCGGTACTCACACGCGGGCGCAATCCGTCTTTCAGGCGCGCGCAATCCGTCTTTCAGCGATGCGCTCTGCGCTCCGTTAGGCTCCCGCAAATGCGATTGACGAGTTGCGGGCGGCGTGTGGCCGCCGAAGCTGTGTCGCTGGTGCCTGCTCGCGCTTGCAGGACCCGCCCCCTCGAGTCACCGATCCCCCACCACCAACGGACTCGCCGCAAGCGACGCAGGCGGACGTCGATCCTTACGGCGGGGTGTGATCGTCCTTCCGCGCGAGGGAGCTTCCTTGTCCGGCTGCTGGTCGCAGCTGTGGCGCTGGGCGGACCGGCCCTCTCGCCGGTCGCTGCGGCAGCGAGCCTGCCCCCCGACACGATGCCGCTCTCGGCCGTGCGCGCCGGGATGGTGTGCCGCGGCTTGACGGTCGTTCGCGGCAGCACGATCGCCGATTTCCGCGCCGACGTGGTCGACGTCGCAAGCGATCCGGGCGGCAACACCGGCATCATCGTGCGCGTCTCGGGCGGAGCCGCCGAGCCGGCCGGCATCGCCGAAGGCTTCTCGGGCTCGCCGATCCTCTGCCCTGGCGACGACGGTCGCGAACGCTTCGTAGGCGCGCTCGCTGCCACCGCTGGCGATCGCGCCAGCCGCCTCGGCTTCGTCACGCCGATCGAGCAGCTGCTCGCCGTCACGCCGCTGGCGCCGCTCGCACCGATCGCGGCCGACAGCGGCGGCGGCACTGCGCTTGGCGCCAGCAACGCCACGACCGAAGCTCGGTCTACGCGTGGCCGGCGCACGGGTGGCGGTGCCGGGGCGCCGCTACCGGCGGGCTTTCGGCCCTTGCGCGCCCCGCTCGTCGTGAGCGGCGTCTCGCCGCGCTTGGCGGCACGACTGGCGGCCGCGGGCCGCCGCGCAGGCGTCGCGGTGACCGCTCCTGGCGCGGGCGGTCCGTCCGGCTTCACACCCACGGCCGACGATCTTCGTCCCGGTGCTGCCGTCGCTGCGTCGCTCGTCTCCGGCGACGTCGGAGCCGCGGCGATCGGCACGATCACCTACCGCCGCGGCACGAGCGTCTGGGCGTTCGGCCATCCGCTCGGGGATTTAACGAGCGAGGCGGCCGATCCCACGACTGCCTCGGCTCTGGGCCGTCGCTCGTTGTTCCTGCAAGGGGCGTACGTGTACGGGGTGGTGGACGCACCTACTGGCCTTGCCAGCGCGCCCTACAAGCTCGCCGCCCCCGCGGGCGGGGTCTTGGGCGCCTTCACCAACGACCGCACCGCCGGCGTCGCCGGGGTTCTCGGCGCGGTGCCCCGCGCGATCGCTGTAGAGGCGGGCGCACGCGACCTAGACAGCGGGCGCGCCGTCACCCTCCGCACGACCGTCGCCGACGAGACGCCGCTCGACATCGAAGGTGGCGCGACGTTCGGCGCTCTTTTGACGCTGTCGGCAGCGCTCGATCGGGCGGTCGGCGCCGAGCCGGCACGCACCACCGACCTGCTCTGCATCTCCTACACCGCCCGCCAGCTGCCCGTGCCGATCGGCGGCTGCGGAACCTTCTTCGACGGCAGCGCGCTCGACGCAGCCGCGCTCGCGACGACCCTCGTCGAGCGCTTCGATCGCCAGCCGTTCGACCTCACGAGCATCCGTTTGCGGCTGCGCCGTCGCACGGGCGCTCCCGAGGCGTACATCGAGCGGGCGAGCGCGCCGCGTCGCGTCCGCCGCGGCCGCTCGGTGACGGTCGCGTTGCGCGTCGCGATGCGCCGCGGGGCCAGCAGAACGCTGCGCTTCAAGCTGCGTGTTCCGCGCAAGCTGAAGCCGGGCGTCTACTCGATAAGGCTCCGCGCAGTGCCTGGCGAGCCCAGCACAGGTCGTGGCGGCACCGGCGGCAGCAACGGCGGTGACGACCCGCTGGCGATGCTGCTGGCGGGCGGTGATCAGTCGAGCGACGAGCTGCCGAAACCGCGTTCGCTGCCCGAACTCGCGCTCGCCGTGAGGTCGCTCTTGCCTGTCAACGGCGTGGCGGCAAGGTTCGGCAAGCGCGGCGCCTACGCGCTCGTCTGGCGCAACGACACGCTGCGGCTGATCGGCAGCGCCTCGCTACGGCTGCGCGTGCTCCGCTAGCGAGAAGACCGCCTACCTGCGCGCGACGGTCGGCACGGGCCGCTGCACCCCGCCCGCGGGGCGCGGGCGAGCGACCGTGGCCGCCTCGCCGCTACCCGGTGCGCGTGCGGGCGCTTGCCTGTCGTGGTCGCTTTCGCCCTCGCCACCGAGGACGTGGTCGACCGAGGTCGCGCGCTTTCCGCCCGACGCCACCAGCAGCTTGAAGTCGTGCGGGTGCGTGGCGGCGCGCAGCGCGTCCTCCATTGCCACACGCCCTTCCAAGACATGCTTGAGCAGCGCCTGGTCGAAGGTCTGCATGCCGTAGTAGGCGCCTTCAGCGATCACCTCGGGGAGCTGCCCGGTCTGGTCGGGGTCGAGGATCATGTCGCGCACGCGACCGGTCATCCGCAGGATCTCGCAGCAGGCGACACGCCCCTTGCGGTCGGGTGTGGGAACGAGGCGCTGCGAAATCACCCCTTTCAGCGTCCCGGCGAGCATCGAACGTGCCTGACGCTGCTCGTTCGGGGGAAAGAAGTCGATGATGCGGTTGACCGACTCGGCGGCATCGACGGTGTGGATCGTCGAGAGCACCAGGTGGCCGGTCTCGGCCGCCGACAGAGCCGTGCGGACGGTCTCTTCGTCGCGCATCTCGCCGATCAGGATCACGTCCGGGTCCTGACGCAGCACGCGACGCAGAGCGCGCCCGAATGAGGCGGTGTCCTCGCCGACCTCGCGCTGGTTGATGATCGACATCTTGTCGCGGTGGAGGAACTCCACCGGATCTTCGATCGTCACGATGTGCTTGGCGAAGTTGCTGTTGATGTGGTCGATCATCGCCGCCAGCGTCGTCGACTTGCCCGAGCCGGTCGTGCCGGTGACGAGGATCAGGCCGCGCTCCTCTTCGGCGAGCTCGCGCACCACCGGCGGCAGCATCAGCTCGTCGATCGTGCGGATCTCGAACGGGACGACGCGGCAGACGATCGAGATCGCTCCGCGTTGCACGAAGGCGTTGACGCGGAAGCGCGCCATTCCTGGCACCGAGTAGGAGAAGTCGACCTCGCGCTCGCGCCGGAACTCTTCGATCTTGCGCTCC
>BEIR01000132.1 GCA_002898855.1 bacterium HR41 | reverse complement strand
ACTACCTGAACTTCGATCGCGGCCGCGCAGAGGCCGGCTAGCCTTCGGCAGATGCTGTTCGACCTGCGCGGCAAGCGCCGCCGGCTGATCCAGGCGATCTACCTCTCGCTCGCGCTCTTGATGGGCGGGGGCCTCGTTCTTTTCGGGGTCGGCAGCGATCTGAGCGGCGGCCTGTTCGATGCGTTCCGCGGCGGCGCGAGTAGCGGCAACCCTGCCGAGCAGCGGATCGAGCGAAACGAAGAGCGCCTGCAGCGTGACCCGCGCAATCCTGTCGTTCTCGGGCAGCTGGTGCGCGACTACTTCCAGCTCGCGTCCGAGAAGACACCGTCGAACGCGGCCGGCGGCTTCACTGCCGAGGCGCGCGACGATCTCAGAAAGGCTGCCGGCTACTGGCGCCGCTACCTGCGTGCGGAACGTGGTCGCGTAGATCCCGCGCTCGCGAACTTCGCGATGCAGATCTTCGACCCCACGGGCTTGAACCGCCCGGCCGAAGCCAAGCAAGCTGCGCTGCTGTTGGCGGAAGCACGGGGCGCTGCTGCCGATTACGTGCGTGTTGCCTACTACGCAGCCCTGGCACACGACGACCGCACGTTCGAGCTTGCGTCACGCCAAGCGGTCGCCCGTGCCAAGGTCAGCGAGCGCGACCAGGTGCGCCAGAACCTGCGCGCTCTTCGCCAGTTGCGACGCTCGCAGTAGTGTTGCAACAGCGAGAGGGAGGTGGCATGGAGGGTGCTAGCGTCAACTTCGAGATAGCCGATCACGAGATCGACGATGTCACGCACGTGATCGAGCTGGCGGGCGAGGTCGATCTCTACACGGCCCCGGAGTTCAAGGACCGTCTCGTCGCGCTCATCGACCAGGGCAAGCGGCGGCTGGTCGTCGACCTGTCTCGAACCACGTTCATCGACTCGACGACGCTGGGTGTGCTCGTCGGTGGCGTTAAGCGCTTGCGACCGCTGGGCGGCGCGCTGGCGCTCGTCTGCAGCGACGCCAACATCCTCAAGATCTTCGAGATCACCGGTCTCGATCGCGTCTTCCCGATCTACCGGACGCGTGCCGAGGCGCTCGCGGCGGTCGCCGAGACAGCCTCGTAGGCGGGCTCAGCTGCCGCGCGTCTAGAATCGCGCGCGGGCCGTTAGCTCAATTGGTAGAGCAGGGGACTCTTAATCCCAAGGTTGCAGGTTCGAGTCCTGCACGGCCCATTTCACGCTAGGTTGCCCGCTGTGCCGCAGGGAATCGACTGGACACGGGAGCTCGCCAGCGTCGATGGGCGCATCGTCCCGGCGGCCGAGGCGACCGTGCCGGCGACCGACGACGGTCTTTTGCGCGGCGATGGAGCCTTCGAGGTCGTGCGCGTGTATCGCGGTCGCCCCTTCGCGCTCGGCGACCATCTCGATCGCCTCCGCCGCTCGCTGGAGAACCTCCGCCTCGCCTCCTCCTTCGACCGCGATCGCATCACCGCGCGCATCGCCGCACTGCTCGAGCAACGCGACGCTCGCGGATTCGACGGGGCGCTGCGGATCGTGATCACCCGAGGCGGCCACGAGCTTCTCTTGACCGAACCGATCGAGCTGCGCCCGGCAGCCATCCGTCTGGCGCTCGTCACGTACGCGCCGCCGCGGATCCTCGACGGCGTGAAGTCGCTGTCGTACGCGGCGAACATGCTCGCTGGGCGCCTGGCGCGCGAGCGCGGGTTCGACGAGGCGCTCTTGGTGACGCCCCACGGACGCGTGCTCGAGGCGCCCACGGCCTCCTTCTTCTGGGTCGATCGCGACGGGCAGCTGTGCACCCCGCCGCTCGACGAGCACATCCTCGCGTCGATAACGCGCGATCGTCTGATCGCTCTGCTCGACGTTGTCGAGCGACCGATCACGCGCGACGAGCTGGCGAGCGGGCGTGAAGCGTTTCTCGCCTCGACCACCCGAGAAGTCCAGGCTGTTTCGGCGATCGAAGACACCGTCTTCCCGGCGCCCGGCGAGGTCACGCGGCGCGCAGCGGAGCTGTTGTCCAAGCGGATCGCGAGCGAGCTCGCGGCGTGAGCAGCGCTACGCGGCGGCCGCTGGTTGTCACGATCGTCGGCAACCGGCCCCAGTTCGTGAAAGCAGCCGCAGTCTCGCGCCGGCTGCGCGAGCACCTCGACGAGTTTCTCGTGCACACCGGCCAGCACTACGACCGCGAGCTCTCGGACGTTTTCTTCGAGGAGCTCGACCTGCCGACACCCGATCTGCGCCTCGAAGCTGGCGGTGGCAGCAACCTTGAGCAGCTGGCACGGATGTTGCCGCCGCTCGAGGCGCTGCTGCGCGAGCGCCGCCCGGCGCTCGCGCTCGTCTACGGGGACACGAACACCACCCTCGCGGGGGCGCTAGCTGCACGCGCGGCGGGGGTGCCTACTGCCCACGTCGAGGCGGGAATGCGCTCCTTCGACCGCGCGATGCCCGAAGAGACCAACCGTGTTCTCACCGACCACGTGAGCGACCTGCTGCTGTGCCCCACCGAGACCGCCGTAGCGAACTTGGCTCGCGAGGGCATCGAGCACGGCGTCCACCTCGTGGGCGACGTGATGGCCGATGTGCTTCTCGCCGGCGCCGAGATCGCGGAGCGCCGTTCGCGAGCGCTGGAGGAGCGCCAGCTCGAGCCGGGCGGGTACCTCCTCGTTACCGCACACCGGGCCGGCAACGTCGACGACCACCAACGCCTACTGCGCCTCGTCGAGCTCATCGAGGCACTGCCCCTGACCACGCTGCTGCCGCTACACCCGCGTACCCGCCAGCGACTACTCGAGAGCGACCTTTTCGAGCGTCTCGAACGAGCGCCGCACGTTCGCATCGAAAAGCCGCTCGGTTACCTCGACTTCGTACGGTTGTTACGGAACGCCCGTGCCGTTCTGACCGACTCCGGTGGCGTGCAGAAGGAGGCGTACCTCCTCGCGACGCCGTGCATCACGCTGCGCGACCGCACCGAGTGGGTCGAGACCGTGGAGAGCGGTTGGAACGTGCTCGTCGACCTCGACCGCGATCGCGCTCTCGCCGCGCTCGCCCGGACGCCGCCCCCCCAGCGGCCCGAGCTGTTCGGCGGCGGACGCGCCGGCGAGCGTGTGTGCCAGGTTGTCTGCACTTACACTGGCGCCCAATGAGCGTCGGCATCGTCGGACTCGGCTACGTCGGTTTGCCGCTGGCTGTCGCGGCGGCCGAGGCGGGGCACGATGTCGTCGGTGTCGACGTCGACCAACGTGTGGTGGAGCGTCTCGCCCGCGGCGAGAGCCACGTCGTAGACGTGCCGAGCGAGCGCCTGCACGCTTGCCGCGATCGGTTGCGCGTCACCACGCGCTACGACGCGTTGGCTGGGTGCGACACCGTCGCGATCGCAGTACCGACGCCGCTTACGCGCAACCGCGAGCCGGACCTCGGCCACCTCACTGCTGCTGCACGCTCGCTGGCGGGCGTGCTCCGCCAGGGTCAGCTCGTCGTTCTGGAGTCCACCACCTATCCTGGCACGACCCGCGAATGGTTGGTGCCGCTGCTCGAAGAGTCGGGGCTCGCTTGCGGCAGCGACGTGTCGGTGGCGTACTCGCCCGAGCGTGTCGACCCGGGTCGCTCCGACTACACGATCCGCAACACGCCCAAGGTCGTCGGTGGTCTGACCAAGGCTTGTCGCGACCGCGCCGTCGCCTTCTACCGCACCTTCTGCGAGCGGGTGGTTCCGGTCTCGAGCCTCGAAGTAGCGGAGCTGACGAAGCTGCTCGAGAACATCTTCCGCTCCGTCAACATCGCCCTCGTCAACGAGCTAGCGATCCTCTGCGACCGCATGGGGATCGACATTTGGGAGGTGGTCGACGCAGCCAGCACGAAGCCTTACGGCTTCATGCGTTTCGAACCGGGTCCGGGTATGGGCGGGCACTGCTTGCCGGTCGACCCTTTCTATCTCGCCTGGCGTGCGCGCGAGTTCGACCTCCAGACAGAGTTCGTCGAGCTGGCGGGAGAGGTCAACCAGCGCATGCCCTACTTCTGCGTCGAGCGAATCGCGCGGGCGCTCAACGATCACGGCAAACCGATCCGCGGCTCGCGGATCCTGATAATCGGCGTGTCGTACAAGGCGGGTGTGGGGGATCTGCGCGAGTCGCCGGCGCTCAAAATCATGCGCATCCTGCGCGATCGCGGGGCCGAGCTCGCCTATCACGACGACTTCGTGCCTGAGCTCCCCGAGTTCGAACTGCGGTCGCAGCCGCTCGAGCAGGGTCTCGCAGGCATCGATGTAGCTGCGATCGTGACGGCCCACCCCGGGCTCGATGTCGAGCTCGTTCTGCGCGAGGCGCCGCTCGTCGTCGACTTCCGTGGCGTCACCCGGGGCGTGAAAGCCGCCAACCTCGTTCGCCTGTGACGGCGACCCACACGACAGAGCGCCCGGTTGCGGTCGGCGTTGTCGGGCTCGGTCACTGGGGGCCCGGTCTTGCGCGCAACTTCGCCGCGCTTCCCGGGTGCGTGCTGCGTTGGCTGTGCGACGCCGACGCGAGTCGACTCGAGCGCTGGCACCGTCACTTCCCGAGCACGCGCGCCACCACCGACATCGAGGAACTGCTGGCCGACGACTCCCTCGACGCCATCGCCATCGCCACGCCGGTGCCGACACACGCCCCGCTCGCGCTGCGCGCTCTGGCTGCCGGCAAACACTGTTTCGTCGAAAAACCGCTCGCTCACGATCTTGCTTCCTGTGAGCAGGTGGTCGCGGCGGCGGCCGAGGCGCAGCGCATCGTGATGGTCGGCCATCTGCT
>BEIR01000131.1 GCA_002898855.1 bacterium HR41 | reverse complement strand
GGTCGAAAGCGACTGACGCGCTGGCAGCGCGCCGGCGAGCAGCGGCCCAGCGCAAAGTTGCGCGGCGCGACCTGCCGCTACGGTCGATCCGCTCGAGCTTGCGCCGCTCGCGAGCGAAGCGCGCCAACCGGTCGCCGAGCACGCGAAAGCTGGCGACGCTCGCTGCCATACCGAGGTGCGTGCTGTCGATCGCGATCGGTTCGGCGCTCGGGTCGAGACAGGCGCGCCAGTCGACGATGCCGTCGCGGCGGGAGTAGACCGACACGAAGGGAACGCCGCGGTCGAGCGGGTCGCGGTAGTGCTGCCAGAACTCGCGGCAGCACGAGCCGACTAGACACGAGACACCGAAAACCCCTGGGACCCCGACCGTCCCGAGCGCGCCGGTCGCGAAGATCGCAGCCGCCACGACCGGGTCGATCTGGAAGGGATCGAGAAACGGCGTGCCGAGAGCGACGACGCCACTGACAAGGTGCGGATTGCGCTGCGCGAGCACCTTGGCAAGCGTGCCACCGCGACTGTGGCCGACGATCGCGACCCGGCTGCGGTGCTCGCGAGCGACCGTCTCGAGGCGCCGTTCGAGGCGCCGCACGAGCGCGCTGGAGCAGGCGACGTTGCTCGCGATCCCCGACCGCTCGGGCGCGTAGCCGATCCGCTCGAGCCACTTAGCGAGCAAGCGCAACGAACTGTCGCCGACGAGGAAGCCGGGGATCAGCAGCACCGGCATGCCGTCGCCGCGCGGAACCCCTTCGCCCCGCCACAAGGGGTGCGCCACGAGCGCGAGGGCTTCGGCGGCTGCTGTCGCCTCGCGGTGGATGGTCGGCACCCTCAGTTTCATCGCTGCTCGCCCCCTCGCCCTTGTCATCGGCGCCGGCCGGCGGGCCGTTAGCACGGCGACGTCGCGGGATACGCTTCGCGGCCATGCGCTGCGTCGTGATCGCCGATGGCAAGCTGGCTGTGGAGGAGCGGCCCGATCCGGAGCCGGGGTTCGGGCAGCTGCTCGTCCGCGTACGCGCGGCCGGTCTCAACGGCGCCGACCTCCTGCAGCTGCGCGGTCGCTACCCGGCGCCCCCCGGCGAGCCGGCCGACATCCCGGGGCTCGAGATCGCGGGCGAAGTGGCGGCGACCGGGCCGGGCTGCCTGCGCTTCCGTCCCGGCGATCGCGTGATGGCGATCGTCGGCGGCGGCGGGCAGGCCGAGCTCTGCGTCGTCCACGAACGTGCTTGCATGCCGGTTCCGTCCGTACTCGACTGGCCCGAGGCCGGCGGCTTCCCCGAGGTCTTCACGACAGCACACGACGCGCTGATCACCCAGGCCGGCCTTGCGCCCGGCGAGCACCTGTTGGTTCACGGTGCCGCTGGCGGGGTCGGCACCGCTGCCGTGCAGCTCGGCGCTGCGGTAGGGGCCCGGGTCACCGCGACCGTGCGTGACGAGCGGCTGCGCTCCGCGGTGGCGGAGCTCGGTGCGCACACCGTCGTAGCTCCCGACGAGTTCCTAGGCAAGGGGCCGTTCGACGTCGTTCTCGAGCTCGTGGGAGCTCCGAACATGGACGCCAACGTCAAGGCGCTTGCGACCGGCGGGCGGATCGTCGTGATCGGTGTCGGGGCCGGTGCCAAGTTCGAGCTCAACCTCCTGGCGTTGATGGCGGCGCGTGGCGCGATTCGCGGTTCCACGCTGCGCGCGCGCCCGCTCGAGGAGAAGGCGCTCGCGATGCGGGGCGTGGAACGCCACGTGTTGCCCCTCGTCGAGGCACGGCGCGTGCGGGTGCCGGTGGCCGCGACTTTCCCGCTCGAGCGTGTTGATGAGGCATATGAGCGTTTCGCCGCCGGCGGCAAGCTCGGCAAGATCGTCCTCACCTGCGACTGACCGCGCTCGCGCCGGTGCGCGCGCGCGTCGCAGTCGGATGCCGCTGTGCGCGCAGCGATCGCCGGCGAGTGGTCTGCTTCTCCGCACCCAGCGACAGCGGGGCAGCAGACGGTCGACCGCGCAGCGCCGACGGCCGCTGCCGCAGAGCCGACGACCGCTCATCGCGGTCGTGTCTTTCGCGCTCGCGCTAGCCGTCGCTGGCACGCTGGTGGCGGCGACCATCGCAACGTCTGCGTTCGCTCGGACGGAACCTGAGCGAGCGGCGACGGGGGCGAGCCGCACAGAGCGGGCGCTCGCCCGGAGCGCTGCGCAAGTGACCTCGCTGCCGAAGGTCGGTTTGTTCGCCGGGGGCGTTCTCGGCGAGCGTTTCCACCTCCTGTCGGTGGACGTGCGTCCGCGCCGGCGCGCTGTGATCTTCGCCGCTCTTACCAACAGCTGCGACTTCGCGTCGGGCGATGGCGTCGTCGACGTGGTGCGCAGCAGCGGGCTTCGCGTCACCAGCCGCGGGACCGTTGTCTACGAGCGCGCGCGACAGACGATCGCCGACGCGGACAGCTTCGGCCTGAGCGGTCGTCGCATCGTCACCACCGTCATCAGCGCCAAGTTCGTCGCTCCCGGTCGGGTGCGCGCTACCGCCCGCGTGCGCTCGCGTTTCGTCGACCGGCGCGGCCGGACTGTGGGCAACTGCGACACCGGGACCGTCGCGTGGCGCGCGCTGCGGGTGCCGGGGCGGATCGTGCCGGGGGCGGAGCTTCCGTCCGGCAGCAGCAAGACCTATTACGGGGCCAGCGCGCAGCGCTTGCCGCTCGTCGCGCGGCGTGCCGCCGACGGCACCCTCGAGCTGGCATTGGCCTGGCGGCTGCGGTGCATCCCCGGAGCGAAGACCCGACAGACGCGGGTCCAGGGCCTCGCTGCGACGAACGGCGTCTTCAGAGCGACGAAGCGCATCACCGAGCCCGCAGCGAGCGTGCGCGACGAGCCGGTCGTGACCTTCCGCCACTCGGTCGCGGCCGCGGTCGGCGAGCGCGGCTTGACCGGACGGTGGCGGATCGACGCCACCGTCCGGCGCCCCGACGGCACGCGCACCAAGTGCAGCACGGGCGCCAACCGCCTGCGCGCCGCCGCGTGGTGAGCTAAGCGACCTAGCTGCCCTGCTCGATCAGCTCGATCCGGTAGCCGTCCGGATCGCGCACGAAGCAGATCCGCGAACCGCCCTCGCGCACGCGGTAGGGCGGTTTCTCGGGCTCGATGCCAGCCTCTTTGAGCCGTGCCAGCAGCGCGTCTAGATCGTCGACAGCGAGCGCGATGTGGTTGTAGCCAGTGCCGAGGTCGTAGCTCGTTACCCCGAAGTTGTACGTCAACTCGAGCCGCGGCTCGTCGCCTGGTAGACCGAGGAAGACGTTGATTGCTTCGTCGCGGATCGGCATCCGTCCGCGCTCCTCGAAACCGAGCTGCTTGTAGAAGGCAACCGACTTTTCGAGATCGCCGACGCGATAGCAGGTGTGCAGGTAGCGCATAGCCAGCGAACCTAGCGGCTTGTCAGCGCCACGCGTCACCGCCGAAACGCGGTCG
This sequence comes from bacterium HR41, assembly GCA_002898855.1. Taxonomy (GTDB): domain Bacteria; phylum Actinomycetota; class Thermoleophilia; order Solirubrobacterales; family Thermoleophilaceae; genus Thermoleophilum. The sequence continues at coordinate 1,351 of BEIR01000131.1, read as the reverse complement.
GCCCGCCCAGCGTACGCTGGGCGGGCCGACGAGACGCTTCTGTCGCGCGGGGCTCGCCGCGCGACGGCGAGCTTGGCAGGCGACCTAGTTCAGTCGCTCGACGATCATCGCCTCGCCCTGGCCGCCGGCGACGCACATCGTCTCGAGGCCGATCTGCTTGTCGTCGGTTTCGAGGCCGTTGAGGAGCGTGCACATGATGCGCGCACCGGTCATCCCGAACGGGTGCCCGAGAGCGATCGCCCCGCCGTGCGGGTTGAGCTTCTCGAGCGGGATGTTGCACTCGTTCATGATCGGGATCACCTGGGCGGCGAACGCCTCGTTGAGCTCGACGATGTCGATGTCGTCCATCGTCATGCCGGCCCGCTTGAGGACCTTGCGGATCGCGCCGATCGGGGCGACCCCCATGTACTCGGGCTCGTTGCCCCACGTCGCGGCGGTAACGATCCGAGCACGCGGCTTGACGCCAAGCTCCTTGGCCTTGGTGTCCGACATCAGCAACACAGCTGCCGCGCCGTCGTTGAGCGGACAGGAGTTGCCAGCGGTCACCTTGCCGCCAGGCTTGAACGCCGGCTCGAGCTGGGCGAGCTTCTCGATCGACGACTCGCGGCGCGGACCGTCGTCCTTCGCGACCACCGTGCCGTCGGGCAGCGTCACCGGCACGATCTCGCGATCGAAGAAGCCGGAGTCCTGGCTGGCGACGGCGAGCTCCTGGGAGCGCTGGGCGTACTTGTCCATCTCGGCCCGCGAGACCTCGTAACGCTCGGCGACGTTCTCGGCCGTGAGCCCCATCGCGATGTAGGCGTTGGGCTGGCCATCGTTGCCCTGGAGCTTCGGGTTTTGGTCTTGCGGCCGTGCGCCCTCGACAGCCTCGTTGTAGCGCGACACCCACTCGACGCCGGCAGCGATGTAAACGTCGCCCTCGCCAGCGCGGATCGCGTTCGCTGCCTGGCGGATCGCTTCGAGGCTCGACGCGCAATAGCGCGAGATCGTGCTGCCGGTCACCTCCTTCGGCAGCTTCTCCGACAAGAGCACCATGATCCGCGCGATGTTGAACGCCTGCAGCCCCTGCGGAAGGCCGCAGCCGCAGTAGACGTCTTCGACGAGGGCGGGATCGACCTCGGGGTTGCGCTCGAGAAGCTTGTCGACGATGAACGCGCCCATCTCGTCGGGGCGCAGCTGGGCCAAAGAACCCTTGAACGCGCGCCCGATCGGCGTGCGCACAGCATCGACGATTACTGCTTCAGGCATCTGAAACTCCTTGCTTGGTAGCGGAACGACGTACGCCTAGAGCCGAAGGCTGCGCTCGGAATGCTACGCGCCACGCTTGTTCCGAGCCCCTCGGGCAGCGCGC
>BEIR01000130.1 GCA_002898855.1 bacterium HR41 | reverse complement strand
CGCCTGGTGATCGCCCGTGAGGTCTTGATGCCGCGGCGCATCGAGGAGCCACAGCGCGAGCCGGCCGCAGCCTCGGCCTGAACCTTTCTCCGGCCCTTCGCGGCCACTTCCCTCCTCCTCCCTCGGGCCGGGAGGGGCTCCCGAACGGGAGCCCCTCCCGGCCTCTCCTCTGATCGGCGTGAGCCACACGGCGCCTTGCCGATCGGACGCACGCGCGGGTGCTGCGCGCGGATGCATCGTTGTTGCCTTTTTGCGGGCATAATCGCGGTGTGAGAGGCGCCGACCCTGCCCCCGGCGACGCGTCGTCCCGGAGGCGAACGCCGAGCCTTTTTCGCCGCGTTTTCGCGATCGTGGCGGCCGTCCTTCTGATCGATGCCGCCGTGTTCGCTTTCGGGCCGGAGTCGCGGGGTGTCGAAGACGCGCTGTCGTCGCTCGCTGGATTCGTGCTCGTCTTGGTTGTCGTCTACTGGTTGATGCGCCGTGCATTCGCCCCGCTGCGCACGCTCGCTCAGGAGACCGCACAGATCTCAAGCCTCGTTCCGGGTAAGCGCGTGACCGAAGGGGCTGCGGTGCGCGAGGTCGCGGCGCTCCAGACCGCTTTCAACGCGATGCTCGAGAGGCTCGAGGAGGCACAGCGAACCAGTGCTCGCGCCCAGCTAGCCGCTCAAGAGGAGGAGCGTCGCCGCGTAGCGCGCGAGCTCCACGACGAGATCGGCCAAGGCTTGACCACTGCTCTGCTGCTACTCCGCCACGAGCGGGAAGCCGCCGATCCCCAGGTGCGCGACCGGCTCGACGAGGCGCGCGCAGTGCTCAAGGACACCCTCCACGGCGTGCGCAGGATCCTCGCCGAGCTGCGTCCGGAGTCGCTCGAGGAGCTGGGGCTCGGCAGCGCTCTGATGAACCTCGCGCGCCGCGTGACAGCAGCTTCCGGCATCGAAGTTCGGGTCGACCTGCCGCCGACAGTTCCGCGACTCCCCCGCGACGTCGAGCTGGTCGTGTTCCGGACAGCGCAGGAGGCGCTCACGAACGTGTTAAAGCACTCCGAAGCGCGTTCCGCGACAGTGACCCTCGACGTCGACGACAGCGGTGTACGTCTCCAGGTCGACGACGACGGGCGCGGCATCGCGCCGGGCGCCAGCGGTCGTGGAACGGTCGGTATGGCCGAGCGTGCGTTCGCGATCGGCGGCTCGGTGACGGTGAGCGCGCGTCCCGACGGACCTGGCACCCGCGTCGTGCTGACGGTGCCGCGTGAGCGAGCCAAGCCCGTCGACGGCGGCGACAGCGGCAGCTGCAGCGAGGCCGACAGCGCCAGCCGGACCGACAGCGCGGCGCTGGCGCGCGGGGCGGATCCGCAGCCATTGCGGCCGGCGGAGGTGCGGTCGTGAGCGGCGCGGGCGGCGGCAACGGCACTATCCGCATCTTGCTCGCCGACGACCACACGCTTGTCTGGCGGGGGTTGCGGCTGGTGCTCGAATCGCAGCCCGATCTCGCCGTCGTCGCCGAAGCCGGCGACGGGCGCGAAGCGCTCGACCTCGCCCTGCGCGAAGAGATCGATGTCGCGATCCTGGACGTCGCGATGCCGCGTCTTACGGGTCTCCAGGTCGCCTGGGAGCTCAGCCGCCAGCGTCCCCAGGTGCGCTGCCTGATGCTGTCGATGCACGACAACGAGCAGTTCTTCTTCGAGGCGCTCCGCGCCGGCGCCAGCGGCTACGTGCGCAAGGTCGACGCCGACGACGAGCTCGTGGAGGCGTGCCGCGCGGTCGCTCGCGGCGAACCGTTCTTCTTTCCCGACGGTGTCAGTGCGCTCGTGCGCCACTACGTGGAAGCGGCACGCGAAGGGCGTCTCGGTGACGACGACCCGCTGACGACGCGCGAGACCGAGGTCGTGAAACTGATCGCCGAGGGGCACACGACGCGCGAGATCGCGCGGCTACTAGGGATCAGCGAGCACACGGTCGATCGTCACCGGGCCAACGTCGCGGAGAAGCTCGGTCTTCGCGATCGCGTGGCGATCACCCGTTACGCGATTCGCCGCGGACTCGTACAGCCCTGAGGCGGCGCATCGCTGCCCCCCGAGCGGTGCTCCCCCAAGACAGATGGGGGAAATCAGCCACCGACAAATGGCTCCTTTCCGCGATGGCCGATCGCGTTCCGCTGCGCGAGACTCACCGCCACGGTCATCTGCCTATGAGGAGGAGGGAGGAGTCAGTTCCGTGTCGACGATGACGAGCGAGTACGCAGCCCAAGCACCGATCTCGACAGCGCCCGTCGGGGAGCTCGATCGCTTGGCGCGCGACTTGTTTGCGGCCGATCCGCGCGACCTAGAAGTTCTCGCCGCCCAGCGGGCGGCAACCGAGCGGGAGGCGCCGGGAAGCGACCCGAGGGCGATCGGAACGGTCGTTTTGACCGTGCGAGTGAGGTGTTGATGTAACGCCGAGCGGCCTGAGGGAGCGTTCCCAAGCTGGTCCAAACGGGGGACCACGTAGTGAGGGGGCGCGCGAAGGAGCGGGCAGGCCGTCCCCGCGGCCCGCTGCGGAGCGCGCCCCCTCGCGCTTTTCCGTGCCCACCCCAGCCGATGTCGGTGTGGCGCAAGACCGGCTCGACGCGCTTTCGCGCGGAGGCGCGGCTCGCCGCCCTCGCGGCGCGAGTGGGCGCGAGCCCCCCTGTCTCGGCAGTCGATGGGCGATCTGGCACGATCTCTTTGCGCCGCCTACGTGGTCCCACGCTCGACGCGCTCTGGCGTTCCGCTGGTGACGGCGCTGGTGCCGAGCTGCTCGCCGCCTTCGCCGCACTCGGTGGCGCTCTTGCGCGCGTCCATGCGTTGCGTGCGCCAAGCCGCGAGACCGCCGCTCAACACCCGGCCGAGCTCGCTGCGCCGACCGTCGAGTGTCTCGCCTCGCTGGGCGATCTGGCGGTGGAGATGCTCGCCGAGTGGCACCGCGACGGGGAGCTGATCGCCGGTCTCGAAGCGCTCGCCGCACGCGGCGCTTCGGCGCGGGCCCTCGTTCACGGCGACCTCACGCTCGACAACGTCATCGTCGTTGCAGGCGGTCGCGACCGTTCCCGCCCTGCGGTCGCGATCGTCGACTGGGAGCTAGCTGGGGCAGGAGATCCCGCCGTCGACCTCGCGACCGTCGAGGCGGATCTCGTCGCACGCTGGATCGCCACTGTCGAACCGCGACCGGGCGAAGACGCCGAGACGTGGCTCGGCCGCGGCGAACCGACACGAGCGCGCGTCCTCGCCGCAGCGCGGGCGTTTCGCCACGGCTACGGGCGCCCCCAACGTACGGTTGACGACGTGCGCATGCTCGGCGCGGCGCTGCTCGTGCGGGCGCTCGCTGTCGCTTGCGACAGCCACAGCCGCGCCAGTTTCGTCGCCGCGCTCGCGGCGCGCGCCGGGCGCACACTCCTCGTCGATCCGGAACGCGGAGCGCAAGTGCTGTTCGCCGACACGAGCGCGGCAGTGGTGCCATGAGCGCGCGTCCGCGAGATGCAAGCGTGTGTCAGCGCGTGCGCGACCCACGGGTCGACTTCGGTGCCGAGGCGATCCGTATCGCGCGTGAGCTGCGCCCCACCGTCGAGACGTTCGCGGACACGCTCGTCACCGGCGACGAGGCACGCCTGGCGGGCCTCATCTACGAGCGCTTGCATCTGCGCCGGCGAGCATGCGGGTCCGAGTGGCGGGCTGGCAGCGGTCGCGTGCGCGTCGGCAGACGTTTCGCAGCGGCGCTCCGCAGCGTCCGCTATCGCGCCGACGGATTCGAGGTCCACGGCGAGCCGCCCCTGGTCGCTGGTGGTCACGGTCACGGTACGTTGAGCAGCGAGCGCCCGGTCGTCGCGGTGGGGCGTGCCAGCGGCCTGCGCGTGCTCGTGCGCGAACGCGATATAGCGCGTCGACGAGGGACCGAACTCTCGCTGTGGTTGCCAGTGCTGCGGGAGCGGCCGCGCCCCGGTTTCGTCGGCGCTGTGGGCCGCGCGGGGCCGGTCGCCGACGGCGCTGCGCTGTGGCGCATCTACTGCTCGGTGCCACAGGATCGCGCCGACGACGCTGCGCTGGCGCTGTGGGGTGCGCTGTCGTCCGCGGGCATCCGTTTCCAGCTGAAGTTGCTCGCACTGGCCGACGAGTATCCCCGCGCCGATGCGCTTGTTGCTTACGTCGCAAGCGACGATCTGCCGCGCGCTGCCGACCTCGCGGTCGCTCTGGGCCGCGCCGGGCTTGTCAGCGGGCCTGCCGCGGGTCTCGCCCGTCCGCTCGGCAACGGGGTCGCCGTGGCGCCGGAGCCGCTCGCAGCAGGCCGTGAGGAGAGCTACGGCACGCACGTCGCGGCCGTGGCCGCGCGCACCCTTTTGTCAGTCGTAACCGACGGGCATGCAACACAGATCGACGAAGCCACCGTCGCCAGCGCCCTGGGTGCCGAGCTCGCAGCGCTGGCAAACGCGACGCTGCCGCAATCGAGCGAACGCGGCACGCTCGGCGACGTGACGACGGGCGTGCAGGTGGCGCGTGTCGCCCGCGCCCGTGGCAGCAGCCGTCGGGCCGCACCGCTCGCGAGCATGGCCGAGCACGGGCGGCCGGCGAAGCGAGGGGGGGTTCGGTGAATGACGTTCTCGTCGAGGCTCTCGTCGCCACCGGTGCCGCGAGGCGTGACGAGCCGATCGATCCAGCGAGCGTGGTCGAGGGAGTGACGTGCGTGACGATGGCGGTGCGCCTGCACAGCGGCTGGGCCTGGGTCGAGCGCGACCTCTGTGGGAACAGCGATTCGGCCGAGATCGACGTGCGCGTGGCACTGTGTCGCAGCGC
>BEIR01000129.1 GCA_002898855.1 bacterium HR41 | reverse complement strand
GCGCCGGCTGTGCCGGCATCCTCGGCTACACCGACAACGGCATCTGCGACCCCTGGCTCGTCGCCGAAAGTGTCATCGCGGCGACCGAGCGGATCGCGCCGCTCGTCGCTGTCCAGCCGGTGTACATGCACCCGTACTCCGCCGCCAAGATGGTGAGCTCGCTCGCCTGGATGCACGGGCGCGCGGTTGCGCTCAACCTCCTTGCCGGCGGTTTCCGCAACGATCTGCTCGCGCTCGGCGACGACACCCCCCACGATCTCCGCTACGAGCGCACGCGCGAGTACGGCGAGATTCTGCTGGCTCTTTTGCGTGGCGAGACGGTGACGCACGAGGGTCGCTGGTGGACGGTGCGCAACTTGCGGCTCGCTCCCCCACTCGATCCCGACCTGTTCCCAGAGGTGCTCGTGTCGGGCTCGTCGCCGAGCGGGCTTGCGACGGCGGAGGCGCTGGGCGCGACGCCGGTGCGCTACCCGCAACCGCCGGACGAGGAGAGCGACCTGCGCGGCGGCGTACGTATCGGCGTGATCGCGCGCGCAAGTGCCGAGGAGGCTTGGACGGTCGCTGGGGAACGGTTCCCGGCCGATCGCAAGGGCCAGCTTCTCCACCAGCTAGCGATGCGTGTGTCGGACTCGCACTGGCACACGCAGCTGTCGCAACGCCACCACGACGCTCCAGCCGAGATCGCGGGTCGACGCGGCCCGGACGGCGCCGAACCGAGCCCCTACTGGCTCTGGCCCTTCCAGAACTACCACACCTTCTGCCCCTACCTCGTCGGCAGCTACGAGCGCGTCGGGCGCGAACTCGCTCGCTACCTGGAGCAGGGAGCGAGCCTCTTCATCCTCGACATCCCAGCGTCCGCTGAGGAGCTCGAGCACACCGCTCGTGCCTTCGAATACGCCACGCTGCCTTCCGCTCGGACGCCGCGCGAATGACCAGCGATCCGCTGCGTCTCGAGCACTTTCTCGACGCCGCTGCGGCTGCCTCACCGCAGGCGACGGCCGTGGTCGGGAGCGCAGAGCGGCTGACCTTCGCCGAGCTCGACGAGCTGAGCGCACGCCTGGCGAACTGTTTGCGCGACGTGTGCGGGTGCTCAGCCAGGGACCGCGTCGTTCTCGCTGTCAACAAATCCCCGCGCGCGATCGTGGCGATGCACGCCGCGTTGCGTGCTGGTTGCGCGTACGTCCCCGTCGACCCGGACAGTCCGCCGGCGCGCAGCGCGCTCGTTCTCCGCTCCGCTGATCCAGCTGTGATCGTTGGCGACCGTCCCGGACTCGAGCGGGCCCGGGCTAGTCTCGACACGCTCGGCGCAGCCAGCCGCCCACTCTGCGTGGCACTCGAACCGGACGGCGATCCGCTCGCCGACGTCGCGGCGCGCACATGGCTCGACCGTCCGCGCAGCTACCCGCAGTTAGCGAACGGCGACAGCGATGTGGCGCACATTCTCTTCACGTCCGGCTCGACCGGCGAGCCGAAAGGGGTACAGGTGACGCACCGCAGTGCGGTCGCCTTCGTGCGCTGGGCGGTTCGCCACTTTGCGATCGCGCCCGGTGAGCGGCTGTCGGGTCATCCGCCGCTCCACTTCGACCTCTCGACGTTCGACATCTACGGCTCGATCCACGCCCGCGCCGAGCTGCACCTGGTGCCGCCTCAGCTCAACGTCGACCCGCGCGGGCTCGCGCGGTTCATCCGCGAGCGCGAGCTCGTGCAGTGGTTTTCGGTTCCGTCCGTCCTGACCCTGCTCGCACGCTTCGACGCCGTCGCCGACCATGATTTTCCGACGTTGAAGCGCCTGCTTTGGTGCGGAGAGGTGCTGCCGACACCGGTCCTGCGCCACTGGATGCAGCGGCTACCGCACGTGCGTTTCACGAACCTCTACGGCCCCACCGAGGCGACGATCGCCTCCAGCTACTACGACGTCCCGGTCCTGCCCGCAAGCGACGACGACGAGATCCCGATCGGGCGCCCCTGCCCAGGGGAAGAGCTGCTCGTGGTGCGCGAGGACGGGAGCGAAGCCGCCGTCGAAGAGGTCGGTGAGATCTGGATCGCCGGGGTGGGTCTGTCGCCGGGATACTGGCGCGACGCGGAGCGAACCCGCCGCGCGTTCGTCGCTCACCCGCGCGCTCCGTCGCGGCGCTGCTACCGGACCGGCGATCTCGGCCGCCGCGATCGCGACGGCCTCTTCTTCTTCCACGGCCGGCGCGACGCCCAGATCAAGCATCGTGGCTACCGGATCGAACTCGGCGAGATCGAGGCCGCTCTCAACAAACTCGACGCCGTGCGGGAGTGCGCGGTCGTCGGCGTGCCCGTGGGAGGTGTCGAAGGGACGGCGATCTGCGCTGCGTGGAGTCAACGTCCACAGGCCGACGCCGACCACGCGCTTCTACGTCGGGAGCTGGCTGAGCTTCTCCCCCGCTACATGCTGCCGACGCGCTGGTTGGAGCTGCCCGAGCTACCCAAGAACGTAAACGGCAAGATCGACCGCCGTGCGCTGGTCGAACGGTTCCGCGAAGAGGTTGGAAGATGAACGCCGATGTCGAGCGACGGATTGTCGACCTGATGCGCGATGCCCTGGCGGTCGAGCCGCCCGGCCGCGACACCGACCTGTTCGAAACCGGCCTGCTCGACTCGCTGGGGCTGGTGACGTTGATCAGCGAACTCGAGCACGAGTTCGGTTTCCAGCTGGCGCCCGACGAGCTCGAGCTCGATTCTTTCCGGACCGTGAAGGCGATCGCGGCGCTCGTCGCGCGCCACACCACCGCTGAGCGCACCCTCTAGTGGGCGACGCTGGCGAGCGGCGCGGCTTGCGGCACCCTGCCGACGCGCGTAGGGTCGCGCGACTCGATGAACAGCACGAGCGCGACTAGCAGCGCTAGCGAGACGGCGAGAACCAGCAGCCAGTAGAGAATCCGTAGCGCGAGCCGTCTGATGGTCACCGGGCGACGATAACGCGAACGGACGGCGCGTCGCCTCCCTCGCGCGCTCTCTCACCTGGCCTGTCAGGTTCCCATCCGGGCGCGCAAGCGCTGGTGCCGCTCTGGTGCCGCAAAGGTTGCCCAGCCGGGGGCGAAAGATTCCCACCGCGCTGACGATGACCAGGCTAAACCGCCCGGCGCCAGGACGGCGCGGGGACGGGACGGGCAGGGACACACGACAAGGTCGGCTACGTCGAGGCCGCGTACGAACGGGGCTCGGCGCAGCGCTCTCCGGCGCCACGGAGGCCCCACCGCTGCGCACCCCGGTCGACAGGTCTCACGTGTCGGCGGGAGGGCCGAATGTTTCGTCGCGGCAAGGAGACGGCGGCGCCGAGCGCGCGACCGTTGGCGCGCACCGCGCGCGCGAGGGCGCTCTGGGGCTTGACGTTGGCGGCGCTGCTCGCCACGGCGGCAGCGGCCGTCGCGGCGCCAACACCCGCAGCGGCATCATCGACCGCAGCGGCGCCACCTCCCGGAGGATGAGCGCCGGCGGCAGCGCGTGCGGCTGCCACTGCAGATTCACGGTCGGACGAGTGGATTAGCCCGATCTCGCTCCACTCGCAGACCTACGCCTGCTGCATGCCGTTCGAGCTGAAGGAGAAGGTGGTGCGCGAGGCCGTCGATCTCGGCGCCGGCTTTTTGCGTGTTGACATCTATCTCGACGCGCTTTTCGACGAGGGCGGCCGCCGCCGGGCCACACCCGACTTTTCGGGTATCGACGAGATGATCTGGCTCGCGAGGCGTTACCACGTCCGCCTGCTGGCGATCATGGTCGGGACGCCAGGCTACCTCTCGACGTGTCCGCAGTGGGGCGAGCGCAGCTGGTTCAAGTGCCCGCCGCGCGATGTCGGCGAGTATGGGCGCCTGGTAGCCGCTGTCGTCGCTCGCGCGCCCGACGTCTTCCGCTACGTCGAGATCGGCAACGAGCCCGACGGCGACTGGGTTTTCGCCGGCTCGCCGAGCGACTACGCAGCGATGGTGCGCTCAGCGGCCGGCGCCGTCAAGGCAGCATTCCCCCAAACCAAGATCGTGCTCGCCGCACCGATGACGGCTGGCGGCGGCATGCCGTGGTTCGATGGCGTGTTCGCAGCGCTCGGTGGGGCGCGGCCGTTCGACGTCGTCAACGCCCACGTTCGCGAGCCGCTCGAGCGCGTGCGCACGGCGGTGCTGCGCTGGCGGCGCTACTACAGCGACCACGGCCTCGGCGGGCTGCCATTGTGGCTGACCGAGTTCGCCTACCCCGCCGACCCGCGCTGGTAAGTGCCGCCCTACAACGGCGGCGAGCGCTCCCAAGCCGCCTACTACGAGCGGGCGATACCGCTTGCTTTGCGCGCCGGCGCCGACCAGGTGTTCGTCACTTTGCGTGACGGCTATCTCCACGAACAGGATGAGCGCTTCCTCTCGGAAGGGATGGTCACCCTCGACATAACGCGGGCGCCCTACGCGCTGCGGCGCAAACCCGCTTTCGCCACCGTCAAGGCGCTCGTCGCTCGCTTCCGCCGCGAGTGGGAGAGCTCAAGGGCGCTAGCGGCCGCCCGCGCCGCCCGCACGGCACGGGCGGCGCAGGCGGCACGGGGGCGGAGGTCGATGCGCGGCCGCGGCGCTGCGCACCGAGCGACAGGCCGTCGACTGCGCCGCGACGCGTGCGCGCGCTGTCGCACGCGCGGGCGTGCCCACCCCGTCAAGCACCGTCGCGCGCGTTCGCGGCCGAAACAGAACCCCTCGAAAGCCCGCGGTTGCGCACCACCGCATCGCGGATGCGGCGCAAGGCGCGGAGGGAGGTCCGCGCCGCGCCGAGACTGAGATGCGCGAGCGACAAAACGGGCTGGCGGCCGCACGC
>BEIR01000128.1 GCA_002898855.1 bacterium HR41 | reverse complement strand
GAGCAGCGCGCCGGTGCGCTGGCGCTGGTGCCAGACGACGGCGATACCGGCGCGCTGCTCGATCGCGCCCGCGACGTTCTCGGCATCGCCGTTCTGCATCCGGCGGTAGCGGTCGCCAAGGACCCCGACGCTGCGTGCGCCGTAGCGGTGGCGTTGCTGCGCGACCATCGCGGCAGCTTCGCAATCCGCACGCGCCGGCGTGACAAGCGGTTTGCGCTCACCTCGCGGGAACTCGCGGTCGCGGTGGGTGCGGCGGTGCAACGCGAGCTGGGGCTGCCCGTCGACCTCGACAATCCCGGGCGCACCGTCTACCTCGAGGTCGATGAGCGCGAGATCTTCGCCTATACCGAGCGGGTTGCCGGGCGGGGAGGTCTGCCGGTCGGAGCGAGCGGGCGCGCCGTCGTGTTGATCTCGGGCGGTATCGACTCTCCCGTCGCCGCCTACCGCGCAATGCGCCGCGGCCTGCGCTGCGACTTCGTGCACTTCTCGGGCGAACCGTTCACTGGTCCCGAGTCGATCTATAAGGCGTACGCCAACGTCCGCAACCTCGACCGCTTTCAGGGCGGTTCGCGGCTTTGGATCGTTCCCTTCGGCCGCGCCCAACGCGCGATCGCCGCCGCCGGCGCGGGGAGGCTCCAGGTGATGGCGCAACGGCGGCTGATGGTGCGCGTCGCGGCGCGCCTCGCCGAGCGCACAGGCGCGCAGGCGCTCGTCACCGGTGACGCGCTCGGGCAAGTGGCGAGCCAAACGCTGCCGAACCTCGCCGCGGTCGAGGATGCCGCGCCGCTCCCGCTGCTCAGACCGCTGCTCGGGTTTGACAAGGCGGAGATAGTCGCGCAGGCGCAGGAGCTCGGCACCTTCGACGTGTCGAGCCTGCCCGACGAGGACTGCTGTCAGCTCTTCTCGCACCGGCAGGCAGAGACGCGGGCACGCATCGACGAGCTGCGGCGCATCGAGCGCGCGATCGACGTCGAGGAGCTCGTCGAGCGGGTTGCCGCCGGCGCGCGCGAAGTGCGTCCCGGCGGGATCGACGAGGAAGCTGCGGCGCACGCCGTGGGGGCGGACGGCGCAGCGGAACGCCCTGGCGCACCGGTACGCTAAACGCGGGCGCGCAGCGTCGGCGAGCGCGGACGCTGTCGCGCGAGCGCCGCACCTCCGCCGATGGTGGTTCGTCCCGAACAGCTCGCCGCTGCGCTCGATCGTCTCGATCCGCGGCACGTAGAAGTTCTCGAACTGTCGCTGCGGCGGCGCGTTCCCGACGAAGCGCTGGCGCGCGTGCTCGGCTGCGCGATCAGCGAGGTGGCGCGGCGGCGGGCACTCGCGATCGACGCTCTCGCCGACTCGCTCGCGTTGGCGCGCGGCGAGGAGCTCGGCGGAGTGCTCGCATCACTGCTCGAGCGTGACGTCTGGGGCGAGCTCGACAACCTGCGCCGGGCGCGAGACAGCGAAGCGAGCAGCGGAAGCAGCAGCGCTGGTGGCGGTGGCGAAAACGCCGGCGCTGCGTCGGGAACGAGCGACCTCGTCGCCGGAGCTGGCGCGCGCGAGGAGCGCCCGGGCGGGGCAGCGACCGGTCGTGACGGTACTGCAGGCAGCCAAGGCGCCGCCAGCGGTGAGTCGGAGGAAGCAGCGCGCGTGGTTCCCTTGCGCCCGCGCGGCGCGACCGGCGCCGCAGCTGGAGCAGCGGGGGTCGGAGCCGCGCCGACAGCAGGGGCGGGCACGGACCGGTCGGGCACCGCAGCAGCGGAGCGCTCGGGCACCGCACCGGCACCAGGTCCAGGGGCTGCGTCCGGGCTCGCAGCCCGTGTGGGCGCCAGCGGGCGCGCACCCCTCGTATCGCCTACGCCAAGCTACGCGATGAGCACCGGTTCGAGCGCAAGCGCGCCGCCGGCGGGCACAGGAGAAGTCGCGGCGGGGGGGCTGTGGCGGTTTCTCCCGCAACCCTTGACACTCGCGATCGTCGGCGCGGTCGCGGTCGTCGCAGCAGCGATCACCGCGCTCGTGGTGGCTGGTGTCCGCTCCGGCGGCTCCGCCGAGCCCGGCAGCGGCCAGGCGCGCCACTTCGTTCCCGAAGGCGGCGGTGCCCTCGCCCTGCCTTTCCCGTCGGCTCCGGCCGACAGCGCCTGCTACACGACGGTCTCGCTGCGGCGCGCGACGGTGCTTCGCGCGCGCCCGGGCGGCGCTCCCCTCGCCCGCCTCGCGACCCGCACCGAGTGGGGGTCACCACGCGTGCTCTAGGTGGTCGCCGAGCGCGACGGCTGGCTCGGCGTCCTGGCGCCCGAGCTTCGCAACGGGCAGGTCGGCTGGGTCGCGCGTTCGGCCGGAACGATCGGCTGCGTTCGCTGGTCGTTGCACGTTGACCTGTCGCGCCGCCTGCTCGCCGTGCGCCGCTCCGGACGCACGATTCGCCGCGTCCGAGTCGCGATCGGGCGGCCGCAGAACCCCACGCCCACCGGGCGTTTCGCCGTGACCGACCGGCTGCGCGTCACCGACCCCGGCTCGCCCTACGGCTGTTGCGTGCTCGCCCTGACCGGCCGGCAACCGCGCTTGCCGCCGGGGTGGCCGGGAGGGGACCGGCTCGCCATCCACGCGACGACGAATCCGGCGTCGATCGGCCGGGCGGTGAGCCTGGGCTGCTTGCGCGCCGACACCGGCACGATGCGCTGGCTGTTGCGCGTCGTGCCGCTCGGCACGCCTGTATTCATCGCCGCGTGACCGGGGTGGCTCGGGGAGTCGCAGCGGGGCGGGCGCGATGGCGAGCGAGGGGCGCTCGGCGCTGTGCGCACGTCGACACAGCGATCGGGTGTGTCGTCGTCGTGGTGCGCGGCGCCGAGGTCGAGCGCGTCTGGCTGCCGGCGGCGGCGCGCACGGCGGCGGTGCAGCGGGCGCTCGCCGGTGTCGACGAGGACAGCGCTCTCGCCGAGCGCGTCGCTCCGGTGTTGCGTGCGCTTGCGGAGGGCGAGACGGTGCCTCCCACCGCCCTGCCCGCGCTGGCGTGGGAGCGCCTTTCGGCGTTCCAGCGCCTGGTCCTCGCTCGTGTCGCGGCGATCCCGCGCGGTGCCGTCGCGAGCTACGGCGAGCTCGCCCGCGCTGTCGGGCGCCCGCGGGCAGCGCGCGCTGTCGGTCGTGCCGTGGCGGCCAACCCCTTCCCTCTGCTTGTCCCTTGCCACCGTGTGGTGCGTGCCGACGGCACGCTCGGCGGTTTCACCGGCGCCGCGGGGGAGATAAAGCGCTGGCTCTTAGAGCGCGAGGGCGCTCTCCCGCCGGCCGCATCCAGAGCTGCGGACGGGTCGCGTCTCGGGCTCCCGGTCGGTTGCGTCTAGAGCTCCCGGCGGGCCGCGTCTAGAGCTGCGCGGCGATCGCGCCGGCCAGCAGCTCGACGAGCCCGTCGGCGCGGAGGCCGGCGACGCTGCCGCTGGCGGCGAGCGCCCGTGCGCGCCCGTCCTCGCTCGCCAGCCGTGCGCGAGCCGAGAACGGCACCTCGACGCCGCCTGCAAGGCCGCCGGCGAAAGCGCCGAGCGTGCCGCCGAGCGGCCCGGCGAGCGACTCGCCGACGAGCCTCCCGACGGCATCGGCGCGCGCCCGGCCGCTGACCGTCAGCTCGTAGCGGCGGGGCTTGTCGGCCGCGCTGCGCAGGGCCAGGCGTGTGACAGTGAACGGTCCGATCGTGCTGTCGCGGACGACGATGCGCACGCGATCGAAGCGGTCGAGGCGACGCAGAAGCTGCTGGCGTTCCAAAGACAGGCGGAGTCCGCGCCCGCGCACCGACAGCTCGTCGCCGCCCCCTGCCAAAAGGCGCAGCGCGGGGAAGGCGGCAACGTCGACCTGCGCCTGGCCACCTCCTGTCTCGAGGCGCTGGGCGATCTTCCGTTCGCTTAGCGGCGGCAGCGCGAACTGCGCGGCCACGAAGACGATCGCCAACAGGGCGGCGATCGCTCCGATCATCTGCCAGCGGCGCATACAATCGGGATTCTCGCGGAGAGGTGGCCGAGTGGCTGAAGGCACTCGCCTGCTAAGCGAGTAAGGGGCGGCAAGCTCCTTCGAGGGTTCGAATCCCTCCCTCTCCGCTTGGCGGCGTGCGAGCCGTGCGGCGTTGGCGTGAGCGGGTCGCTACGCGGGTCGTTCCAAGAGACGCTCGCTGGCGGCAACACCGCGGAGGGGATCGCCTGGTGGCAGCGGCGCTCCGCGCCCCGCGAGCGTCGCGGGTTCGCGCCCCGCCGACGTGCCATAGCCTGCCGGCCCACGTGGGAGACTCTCACAGATTCCGATGTCAGGTGGTCGGGAGAGCGGCAGGGGCGAGGTCGATCCCGGCGCAATCGGGGGCGGAGTAGAAGAGAGGGAGACCCGCTTCCCCTCCGGGGCAGAGGAGTGCGCCGCCTCGCTCGTCTGGCCGCTCGCTGCCGACGGTGGTGCAGGGGCTCAGGAAGTGCGCGACGCCCGGCCTGTCGCTTGCGTGGTGATGGCGCACGGCTTCGGTGCTACGCGCCGTGGCGGGCTCGTCCCCTTCGCACGTGCGTTCGTTGCTGCAGGGTTCGCGGTGCTGATGTTCGACTACCGCCACTTCGGCGACAGCGGCGGTTCGCCACGCCAGCTCGTCGACGTCAGCCGTCAGCTCGAGGACTGGCACGCAGCCGTCGCCTACGCGCGTTCGTTGCCGAGAGTCGATCCCGAACGCATCGTTCTTTGGGGCACATCTTTCAGCGGCGGGCACGTGATCGCTGTCGCGTCACACGATCACCGCATAGCGGCGGTAGTCAGCCAGGTTCCCCATGCCAGCGGGCTCGCGACCGCGCTACGTGTACCACCGCGGACCGCGCT
>BEIR01000127.1 GCA_002898855.1 bacterium HR41 | reverse complement strand
CGGTGGCGTTGCGCGGCAGCTCGTCGAGGAAGATCACCTCGCGCGGCACCTTGTAGCTGGCGAGGTTGCTGCGCACCCAGTCCGTGAGTTCGTCTTCGCTCGCTGTGCTACCCGCTTCGAGCGCGACGAAGGCGACCAGGCGCTGGCCCCACTCTTCGTCGTCTACGCCGATGCAGGCCGCTTCGCGCACCGCCGGATGCACGGCGAGCGTGTCCTCGACCTCCTGCGGGAAGACGTTCTCGCCGCCGGAGACGATCATCTCGTCGTCGCGCCCTTCGACGAACAGGCGCCCGGCGGAGTCGAAGCGACCGACGTCGCCGGTGGCCATGAGCCCGTCGATCACCTCTTTGAGTTGCCGTCGGTGTAGCCCTCGAAGAGCATCCGGTTGCCGACGAAGATGCGGCCGGTGCGGCCAGCGGGCACCGGGCGACCCTCCTCGTCGTAGAGCCGGACGACCGTGCCGCGCGGCGGCGTGCCCGCCGTGCCGGGAGCGGCGCGCAACTCGGCGGGCGTGGCGATCGTCGCCCAAGCGACCTCGGTCGAGCCGTAGAGGTTGTAGAGGTTGTCGCCGAACTCGTCCATCCAGCGCAGCGCGAGATCGCCGGGCAGCGCCGAGCCCGACAACGCCACGACCTTGAGACATGAGACGTCGTAGCGGCGGCGCACCTCCTCGGGGAGCTCGAGGATCCGCTTCAGCATCACCGGCACGGCCGCCAACGAGTAGCAGCGATGCTGGGCCACGACAGCGAGACACTCCTCGGGTTGGAAGCGGCGCCGCAGCACGTAGGTCGAGCCGATCAGAAGGCCGATCTGGAAATGCGCCAAGCCCCAGGAGTGGAACAGCGGCGACGCGATGTGCGTGCGCTGGCGCGCTTGCAGGGGGATCTTCGAGAGGAAGCTGACGGCGGGGTCGATCGAATCGGGCGTCGATCGCCGCGCACCTTTCGGTGTGCCTGTGGTACCGGACGTGAGGATCGTCACGCGCGGGGTGCGCCCGGGCGGATCGGGGTTGCGCGGCGACCCCTCGTCGATCAGCTCCTCGAGGGTGGGATCGGCCAGGCGCAGACTGTCCTGCCACGCGACAAACCGCTTGCGCCGCCGCGCGGCCGGCCGCACGATTTCGGCGAACTCTTCGTCGTAGACGACCGCGTCGGGACCCTCGCGCTTGATGACGTCGGCGAGCTGCGGCCCGGCGAACATCGTGTTCAGAAAGAGCGAGTCGGCCCCGAGCTTCGACGCGGCAAGCACGGTTTCGATGAAGCCGCGGTGGTTGCGGCACATGATCGCGATCTGCGAGCCGGGCCCAAGACCCCGTGCTCTCAGGGCGTCGGCCAGGCGGTTGGTGCGTTCGTTGACCTCGCGGAAGGTGAGCGTGCCGATCTCATCGATGATCTGGGGCTCGTCGGGGAAACGCGCCGCGAGGCCGATCGAAGCCGCTCCTGGCGACGGCCCCCAGCGCAGCAGCGTGCGCGCGAAGGCGAGCGCGCGGTCGGGTCGCATCGGCCGGATGACGCCGCGCTCGGCGAGGATCTTGACCGTTCCGAGCTGGTACAAGACGCGGTCGGCAACCTGGAGCAGGCTGTCACTCACCTCTTTGTCTCCTTGGCTGGCCTGGGGTTGAGCGGGGCGCGCGTGCGAAGTAGGAGTAGATCGCCGGAGTCCGGCGCGCACACGAGAGGGTCACGATCCCTTGCATCGGCACACGCCGACCGGAGTTTGAATCTGCGTGCAAGAAGCAGCACGCAGGTTCGGGAAGGTACCGTACGCGGCGCTTCGCGGCTACCGAGTAGGGGCCGCCTGCTGCTACTCGCCGGTGCCACCTTGCACCGCTGACCGCGATTCGCAAGCTAGGAGTCGGGCGCTTCCGGCTCGCGGAAGACGTCCTTCTGCCAGGGCGGCCGCACATCGCCGAGTTCGTGGTAGCCGGATCGGGCGTGGCTGTCGAGCGGGATCAACACGAGGTCGGCCGGCGCGACGTAGATCCCGTCGCGGGCGCGGGTCGGGGGCGAATCGGGCGTCGGCAGCGAGTTCGCGTGGCTGCCCGGGTCGACGCGCACCCAGCGGCTCGCGGGCAGCCACTCGACGCACGTGCGGCGCACTGGCGGTACGGCCCGCGCCGCGCCGCGCACCGGGTCGATGGGCAGGAGGCGGGGTAGCTCCTCGCGGACGACACGTAGCGCGCTCTTGAGCGCGCCGAGACGGCACGGGAATCAGTCGCCGTGGTTGGAGGCGCGGGAGAGGACGCTCCCGTCGGGCTCGATCCGCATCTCGTAGGCCTCCCAGTCGTCGCGGTGGTACCCGGGCGTCGGCCGACCGAGGAGGCGAAACAGCCCGTCGGCGATGGTGCGGGTGCGCGAGTCGGGGTAGTAGAACCAGTACTGCACGTAGGTGCGCCCGCCGCGGCGCACAACGTGGACGAACGCTGCCGCCGGCACACCCCGCGCGCTCGCGGCTAGAGCGGTGCCGGCCGTCGCGGAAGCGCTTGCGCAGCTTCGCTGGCGGCATCTGCGCCAATCGACGGGAACGTCGACCTCGCCCTTGCTCAGTGGAGCGACCACCCGCTCGGAGCCGCCCACCTCCGCGCGCTGGTACACGAGACCAGGGGCATGGTCGCGAATCGTCTCAGCCAACCGTGCCCCGTACGCGCGCTCGAGATCGCCGTCACCACGCTCGCAGCGATCGCTCGCGAGAGCGCACAGGAGCTGCCGCGCGAGCGCGCTGGCGAAGGCGAGCGTGTCGGCCCGTTGCGCAACGACCGCCGTTCCGGCGAGGACGAGCGCGATCGCGAGAACGAGGCCGATCCACTCGACGGTCGCCTGGCCGCGAGTCTCCGACGCGAGGCAGCGTCGAGCGCTAGCGCGAGAACGCGCACAAGTCATCCCTAGCGACCGTAGGCTGGGCGCGGTGACGCAATCGCCGCGTCCGTTACGAGACGGTCCCAAGACCCGTGCGCGGGGCGATCGACGAAGCTGCGGCGCCGTGGACCGCTCGCGGACCCGGTCCGCTCAAGGACCAGCCGGGGATACCGAGTATCTAAATCCGACGGACGTGGTAGAGGTAGATGCGGCCGTGAGCACCCCACCGAAACCCCTCTGGGAACGGCCCCCGGAGCCGCTCAAGCAGCTCCTGAGTCGCTTCGATGCCCGCTTCATCGATCTCCCGCGCGGCGAGGCGCGGATCCGGCTCGAGTTCAGCCGGCAGGGTACGGTCGACTGCCTGCTTGCCGACGGCCGCAAGCCGCGTCTGGATCGTCCGCGCGGACGCCCCGACGCGATCATCACTGCCGACCCCGACGGCTGGCGAGCGCTTGCCGACGACCTCCGCGAAGGTATGGCGATTTTCGCCCGCGGCCGTCTGCGCGTCCGGCGCGACCTGCACGTGGGGATCGGCTTTCTCGCCGCCACCGCGCGGCCCCAGCGCGGGCGCTTGCGATTCGCCCGTGTCGCCACGAGCGTCGGCGAGATCGCCTATTGCGAGGCCGGCTACGGGCCAACGGTCGTCTGTATCCACGGTCTTGGCGGCACGAAGGCGTCCTTTCTGACTACCGTGGCGGCGCTGGCGATCCCGTACCGCGTCGTTGCTCTGGACCTGCCCGGCTTCGGCGACTCGGCCAAGCCGCTGCGCGCCCCGTATGACGCTCCTTGGTTCGCAGCGGTCGTTCGTGAAGCACTCGACGCCCTCGGAATCCGCAGCGCCCACTTCGTCGGCAACAGCATGGGCGGCCGTGTCGCGATCGAAATCGCCCTCTCCGACCCTAAGCGCGTGCGCTCGCTCGGCCTGCTGTGCCCATCGCTCGCGTGGTTGCGGCGCAGACAAGCAACACCACTGGTGCGGGCGCTGCGTCCCGAGCTCGGTCTCCTGCAACCTGCCCCGCGCCCGCTCGCCGAGCTGTTCGTGCGGCGCATGATCCCGGGCGCCGCCGGCGACGACTGGGTGGCAGCGGGGGTCGACGAGTTCTTGCGCTCGTACTGCAGTGCGCGTGGGCGCGCCGCCTTCTACGCGGCGGCACGCAACATCTACCTCGAGCCCGCCCACGGTGACAGCGGCTTCTGGCGACGGCTCGGTGAGCTCCGGACGCCGGCACTGTTCGTGTGGGGCAAACGCGACACGCTCGTCCCGGCCAGCTTTCACCGCCACGTGCGCAAGGTTCTTCCCAACGTCGAGCAGCTGATCCTGCCTTGCGGGCACGTCCCGCAAGTCGAGGATCCGCAGCGAACACATACCGCGCTCGTGGACCTCTTCCGCAGCGCCTCGCGGGGGGCGGGTAACCGCTCCGAGGGGCGCAGCTCCTCCCGTCGCCGCGGCACGGGCGCCAGCCGCTCGGACGCCCGCCTGCGCGCCTCGGCGGGCTTGCGGTAGAAGACCGCTCCGTGACGTCGAACCGGTCGCGGCCCGCCAGCCTCGCACGCCCGTCTACTCGCATCCGCTCGTCCACCCTTGCGCTCGCGCTGGCGACGCTGGCTGCACTGGCTGCGCTGGCCGGCTGTGGTGGCAGCGAGGACACGCGAACCCCCGAGCGCGTCGCACTCGCTCTCGACTTCACGCCCAACGCTGTGCACGCTCCGCTCTTCATGGCTCGCGAGGACGGTCTCGATCGCAGCCATGGTGTCCGCCTGACGATCCGCGCCCCCGGCTCCGCACCCGACTCGCTGAAACTGCTCGAAGCCAATCGGGTGCAGCTCGGCGTTCTCGACATCCAGGACCTCGGCCTCGCGCGCGAACGGGGGCTCGACGTGGTCGCTGTCGGGGCACTCGTGCGCGTACCGCTCGCCGCGCTCGTCACGCGCGGCGAGGTGACGCGACCGCGCGACCTCGT
>BEIR01000126.1 GCA_002898855.1 bacterium HR41 | reverse complement strand
AGCGCGCCTCGCGCGCGGCGCGTCCGCGACCGTAGCGCTGCGCCCGGCCGTCCGCGCGGCTCTGCGGGCAGGGATGATCCCGCTCGTCGACTCGACCAAGACCACCGGTTTGATCTTTTTCCCGGGGACGATGGTCGGGATGCTTGTCGCCGGTGCCGAGCCGCTCGACGCCGTGCGCCTGCAGCTGATCCTGCTCTATCTCGTGCTCGGGGCGGTGGCCACGAGCTCGCTCCTCGCGCTCGTGCTCGTGCGCCGGCGCCTCGTAGAGCCCGGCGAGCGGATCCGCGAGCTCACCGCGCGTCCCTCGGAGCCGTCCGTGCGCTAAACCTGGCGGGCATGAAAGCGGCGATCGTCGAGAGCTACGGAGAGCGACCGCGCCTGCGCGACGACTGGTCCGAACCGTCGGGCGACGGCGAGCGCCAAGTGCTAGCGGTGCGCGCAGCCGGCCTCAACCCTGTCGACCTGCACATCGCCAGCGGCCGCTTCTACGCCGGCGCGCCGCCGACACCGTACGTTCCCGGCCGCGAAGGCGTGGTCGAGCTGCCCGACGGCCGTCCGGCCTGGAGCGACCAGCTCGACCAGCGCTTCGGCTCCCTCGCCGAGCGCACCCTCGTCGACCCGGCGCTCACCGTTCCGCTGCCCCGCGGCGTCGGCGAAGCGCAAGCGCTCTGCTTCGGGATCGCCGGGATCGCCGCGTGGTGCGCGCTCGAGCAGCGCGCGCGGCTGCGACCCGGGGAGCGGGTGCTGGTGCTCGGCGCCGGTGGGCTGGTCGGGCAGATCGGCGTGCAGGCGGCGCGCCTCCTGGGTGCCGGTCGCGTCGTCGCCGCGAGCCGACGCACGGCCGCGCTCGAGCGGGCGCGCGCGCTCGGTGCCGACGCCGGCGTCGCGATTCCCGCCGCGGCTGACGACTGGGCCAGTTTCGCCGCCGCCCTGCGCGAGGCGCAGCCCGACGGTTTCGATGTCGTGCTCGACCCGGTGTGGGGGCCGCCCGCGCGCGCCGCGCTCGAGAACCTCGCCAGCGGTGGCCGGCTCGTGCAGGTCGGCAACGCCGCTGCGCCCGAGCAGTCGATCGGCGCCGGCACGTTGCGCGGGCGCGTCGCCGATGTGATCGGCTACACGAACTTCGCGCTGCCCTGGCCCGTCAAGCGCGGCGCCTTCCTGCGCATGTGCGCCGAGCACCTCGCCGGCAACCTCGAGGCGCCCTACGAGGAGGTGCCCCTGGAGCGGATCGGCGAGGCGTGGGATCGCCAGCGCCAAGGGCCGGCCGTCAAGCTCGTCGTGCGACCCCGCGCCAGCTAGGGAAAGCTCGCCGGCTGCGCGCGGTTACACGACAGCGACTGGTGTAACGTTCCGGTCGTGCCGGAGAGCTTCGCCAGGATCGGCTCGGTCGAGCTTTGTTACGAGGACCTCGGCCCCGCCGACGGCGAGCCGCTGCTGCTCGTCATGGGACTCGGCTTGCAGCTCGTCCACTGGGAGGACGGGTTCTGCGAGCTGCTGCGGGAACGTGGCTTTCGCGTCGTCCGCTTCGACAACCGCGACGCCGGCCGCTCGTCCAAGATCACGGGCGGACCGCGGCCCAACATCGCGCGGGCACTAGTCGGCGACCGCCGCGTCGCCGCCTACAGCCTGTCGGACATGGCACGCGACGCCGTCGGTCTGCTCGACCACCTCGGGATCGAGCGTGCCCACATCGTCGGGGCATCGATGGGCGGGATGATCGGTCAGCTGATGGCGATCGAGCATCCGCGACGCGTCGCGTCGCTGTGTTCGATCATGTCGAGCGCCGGCCGCCGCACCGACCTGCCGCGCCTCCGCGCGCTCGGTGCGCTGCTGGCGCGCCCGCCGCGCCAGCGCGACCGCTTCGTAGCGCACATGGAGCGGATCTTCAGGGTGATCGGATCGCCGGCCTACCCGACACCGCGCGAACGGCTGCGCGAGCTGGCCGCCATCGCCTACGACCGCGGTCACAGCACGGCCGGCACCGCCCGCCAACTGGTCGCGATCCTCACCGCGCCGTCGCGGGTGCGGCGGCTGCGCGCCGTGCAGGTGCCCACGCTTGTGGTGCACGGCGGCGCCGACCCGCTCGTGCCGCCACGAGCCGGGCGCGCTGTCGCTGTCGCCGTGCCGGGCGCGCGCTACGTCGAGTTCGCCGGCATGGGGCACGACCTGCCGCGCGAGCTCTGGCCCGAGATCGTCGACCACATCGCCGCCAACGCCCGGCGCGCGACCGCCTCCGCGGCGGCCTAGCTCTCGAGGCAGGGGACGGAACCGCCCGCGGCCAGCGCCGTTCCGAGCCCCTCAGGGCTTGTCCCGAACGCCCTTGCCGGGCGGGCTCTAGGCCGCGTCGCGCAGCTCGGCGAGCGCCTCGTCGTCGGCGAGGCGCTGCAGCGCACGCCGCTCGAGTTCGCGCACTTTGCGCTCCGAGAGCCCCAAGCGCCGGCCGGTCTCGGCGATCGAGCCCGGCTGGTCGCGACCGATGCCGAAGCGCAGCGTCACCACCTTGCGCTCGGCTTCCGGGAGCTCGGCGACCTTGCGCCGCAGAAGCTCGTGCGATAGGCGCGAGGCGACGACCTCGTCGGGCCCCTCTTCGTCGCGCGCGATGAGCTCGCCGAGAGAGGTGTCGCCGTCCTCGCCGACCCCCTGGTCGAGGCTCGTCGGCGTGCGGTCGGCGCGCAGGATCTCTTCGACCTCCTCGAGCGGCAGCCCAACCTCGTCGGCGATCTCCTCGAGCCGCGGCGAGCGACCGAGCTGGGCGGAGAGCTTGCGCTCGGCCTCGACGATCTTGCGCGCCTGGGCGCCGATGTGTACCGGCAAGCACACCGTGCGGCTGGAGTTCGCGAGCCCGCGCCCGATCGCCTGCCGGATCCAGAGCGTGCCGTAGGTCGAGAACTTGAACCCCTTGCGCCAATCGAACTTCTCGACGGCGCGGATCAAGCCGAGCATGCCCTCCTGGATCAGGTCGGGGAGCGGCAGCCCCTGACCCTGGTAGCGGCGGGCGACCGAGATCACCAGCCGCAGGTTCGAGTTGATCATCCGCTCCTTGGCAGCGAGGTCGCCGCGCTCGATCCGCTTCGCCAGCTCGATCTCCTCCTCGGCCGTGAGCAGCGGATACTTGCGCGCCTCGGCGAAGAAGAGCTGGAGCGTGTCGGTGGTGTCGGGCGTCTCGGCCTGCGCAGCCTGCAGCAGACGTTCAAGCGCCGTCGCTCCGGTGTCGTCGTCCTCGCCCGCGCCTTCGGCACCCGACTCGTCCTCGTCGAGCAGGTCGTCGTCGACCTCGTCGGGGCTGTCGAGCTCGGCGGCTACGGGTGCGAGCTCGAGCTCGTCGACGGGCAGCTCCTCGTCGTCTTCGTAGCGGCTGACCGAAACCGCCGCGTCGTCGTCGAGTTCGTAGGAACGATCGAGAGCGACCGCTTCCCGGTCGAGCGTGAACGTGTCGTCGCGGATGTCGTACTCCTCTTGTTCGATGGTTCGATTCACGTCGAAGTGTAGCGGATCTGCGGTACCCCTGCTCACTTTCCGTAAGTGACCGTATAGGTTACGAAACGTACGTTCGAGCGTCAGGTTGCGATCACCTGCTCCGCGCCTCCACCGAGTCGCCACATCACGACGCCACACGAACGCGGTCGAGCGAAGAGCGAGCTGGGTCCGCGCGGGCAGGGCGCCCGGCCTTGAGCTCCCCGACACCTACCATCGGCAGCCGCGCGCGAAACTCGAGCCCCGCTGCACGCCTTTCGTAGGCGTGGTCCCGGCCCGTCAAGCGAGCGCACCGCCGTCCCGAGGAATACACTGACACCAGGTTCGGGAACGGACCGGAGGTCCCCCAAAGATGCTCACCATTACCGGCAGCGCGGCGGAAGCGATCAGGGGCGTACTGGCCACGGTCAACGCCCAGAACCGCGCGGTCATGCGCGTCTGTTCGCGCGGCGACGGTTGGGATCTGGCGCTCGCGCCACCTGCCCCCGACGACGCGGTCGTTCGGGAGCGCGGCGTCGAGGTCTACATCGAGCGAGCGGTCGAACCGCAGCTGCGCGACAAGGTTCTGGACGCCTGCATCCACTGCGGCACGGTGCGCTTCTCGTTCGCCGACAAACGCGCCAAAGCGGCATAGGACTGCCATCCAGCGACGGGACGGACGTCGCTCGTCGGCAGCGACCGCCACAGCGTGTTGGTCGCTGCGTCGCAGCGCGTACCCAGCCGCGCACACGACGCTGCTCGCACTACGCTCGCTACGTGTACAGCCGTAGCGATCCCGACCCGGGGAATGCGCCGTTCGTAGATCGCCGGGACGCCGGTCGGCGCCTTGCGCAGGTGCTGCGCGCTCTAGATCTCAACGGCCGCGACACCGTTGTCTACGGCCTGCCACGCGGTGGTGTGGTCGTAGCGCGCGAGGTGGCCGACGCGCTCGCCGCGCCGCTCGCGGTTCTGGTCGTGCGCAAGCTCGGCGTGCCCGGGCACGAAGAGCTCGCCTTCGGTGCCGTCGCGAGCGGCGGCGTGCGCGTGATCGACGAGCGGATCGTCGCGAGCATCGGGCTCGACGACGAGACGGTCGCAGCCATCGCGCGGCGCGGGCTCGCCGAGGTGGAACGACGCGAGCGGCTCTACGGCGGCACCGGCTGGGTTTCGCCCGCGGGGCGCACAGCGGGGCTGGCTGACGATGGGCCCGCGACCGGGTCGAGGATGCGCGCGGCGATACACGCCGCGCGCGCCGCCGCGCCGCGCGCCGTCGTCGTGGCGGTGCCGGTGGCGCCGCCCGACACCGTTCGGGCGCTCGAGCGCGAGGCCGACCGTGTGGTCGCGCTGCTCACGCCGGAGCCCTTCTACGCCGTCGGCGTCTGGTACCAGGACTTCCGTC
>BEIR01000125.1 GCA_002898855.1 bacterium HR41 | reverse complement strand
TGGCGCGGCGCTCGCGCTCGGCCTCGGCTTGGCGGGCCATCGCCCGCTGCATGTTCTTGGGGATCTCGACGTCCTTGATCTCGACCGTCGTCACCTTCACGCCCCACGGCTCGGTCTGTTCGTCGATGATCCGCTGCAGCTCGGCATTCAGGCGCTCGCGCTGGGAGAGCAGCTCGTCGAGTTCGGCACGCCCGACCACAGCGCGCAGCGTGGTCTGCGCGATCTGGGATGTCGCCTCGCGGTAGGCCTCGACCTGGACGATCGCGTTGACGGGATCCACGACGCGGAAGTAACAAACCGCGTTCACCGACACCGGCACGTTGTCGCGCGTGATCACCTCTTGCGGCGGCACGTTGAGCGTTACGGTGCGCAGGTCGACGCTCACCATCCGATCGATGATCGGCACGAGGAGCACGAGGCCCGGGCCGCGCGCTCCCACCAAACGCCCGAGACGGAACACGACGCCGCGCTCGTACTCGCGCAAGACACGAACCGCCGATCCGATCAGGATCAGGGCAACGACAGCGAGGGCAATGAGAAACGTCATGGAGCGGATTCAACGCGGTGCTGCGGACGGAACGCCCTTCGTGGCGTGTGCGCCGGGGCGGTGGACGAGTCCGCGCGCGTGCTTTAGGGAGCCGCCCCCAGCGGTCGAGCTGGTGCCGCGCGAGCGAGCTGGCGCGCGAGCGGGCGGCCGCGTCCGGTCAGCCGTCGCGCGGTTCGACCACCAGCGTCAGACCCTCGACAGCGCGGACGACGACCTGCTGGCCGGCGTCGACCGGGCCGCCGTCGGCGCTGCGGGCACGCCACAGCGCGCCCTGCACGAATACCTGGCCCCAGGGTGCGAGCGGCTCACGGACGGTCGCAAGCGCGCCGACGAGCTCTTCGCTGCCGGTGCGGGCCGGCGCGCGCCGGGCACGGGCGGCTTTGCTCGCGACGAACAGGAAGAACGCCGCCGCCAGAGCGGCGGCGGCGAGCGCCAGTGCGGGCGAGGTGGTCGGCCCGTTGTCGCTGTCGA
Organism: bacterium HR41; assembly: GCA_002898855.1. GTDB lineage: Bacteria > Actinomycetota > Thermoleophilia > Solirubrobacterales > Thermoleophilaceae > Thermoleophilum. The sequence continues at coordinate 3,835 of BEIR01000125.1, read as the reverse complement.
AGAGCACGAACCCCGCCGCGGCGAGCGCGACGCCGCCACCGACCCCGAGCGCTCCGTGGGTCTGGAGAACCGCTTCGGCAGCGAACATCGCTGCAGCGACCGCGAGCAGCAGCACACCGACCGCGGTTGGCGGCAGCCCGCTCAGCCCGAACAGCGCCACGAGCAGCGAGACCGCGCCGACCGTCCCGGGGACGATCACCCCCGGCGTTGCGAGCTCCAGCGCGAGCCCGAGGATGCCGATCGCCAGCAGCACGAACAGCGTGTTCGGGTCGAAGAGAAAGTCGAGCGCGCGGTAGCGGAACGGCACCGTCCGCCGCTCGATCATGGCGCCGGCGAGCCGTAGCCGCTCGCCGCTTTTCGCGCCCCGCAGCGCGAAGCCGTCGAGCTGCGCGACGAGCTCGCGGCGGTCGCCCGCCAAAAGGTCGACGAGCTTGCGCCGGCGTGCCTCCCGGGCGGTGACGTTCACCGCGCGCCGCACCATCCGTTCGGCGAGGTCGGCGTTGCGCCCGTGGCTTTCGGCGAGGGCGCGCACGTAGGCGGCGGCGTCGTTCGTGACCTTGCGGCCGAGCACCTCTTCGTCGCGGCCGCCGCCACCCGGCGACAGCGAGATCGGGGTCGCCGAGCCGATGTTGGTTTCCGGTGCCATCGCCGCGACGTCGGCGGCCTGCACGATGAAGAGGCCGGCCGACGCGGCACGCGCCCCGCGCGGCGCGACCCACGCCACCACCGGCACGGGCGAAGCGATGAAGGCCTTGACGATCCGCCGCATCGCGGTGTCGAGGCCGCCGGGGGTGTCGACCTCGAAGACGATCGCGTCGACACCGTCGCGGCTGGCGTCAGCGAGCGCCCGTTCGGCCCACTCGGCGGCGGCGTCGCCGATCCCGAGGTCGAACTGCACGAAGCGCACGAGCGGGCGCTCGCCGGTGGTTGCGGCAGCGGCGGAAGGTGCGCCCGCAAAGAGCGCGCCGAACCCGCACGCCGCCGCGACGACGAGCGCGCACACGGCGGCCGCCAGCGCCGGCACCGCCCAGGCAAGCGAACGCCAACCGCTCGTCACAACCACACCGCCCACTGAACTATCGGACGGCGCGGACGCCACCCGCGCAGGCGCCCGAGCGGCTCGAGGTCGGCGAGCTCGACGCGCAAGAGCTCGCCGCCGTAGCGCGCGGCGGCGCGCACTAGCGCCTGTTCCCCCTCGACGGTCACGGCGTGGGCGACGAGCCGCCGCCGCGGCCGCCCGCTCGCCTCGAGAGCGGCTAGACAAGCAGAGAGGAGCGTTTCGCTCGAGGTGCCGCCGCCGACGAAGATCGCCGACGGCGGCTCGAGCTCGGCGAACGCCGCCGGCGCTTCGCCCTCCACGACTTCGACGGCGGGCACGCCGAAGCGGGACGCGTTCTCGCGGATGCGCAGGCAGCGGTCGGCACGCCGTTCGATCGCGATCGCGCGCCCCGACGGTTCGCTGCGCGCCCACTCGATCGCCACCGCTCCCGAGCCGGCACCGACATCCCACAGCAGCTCGCCGGGCAGCGGCCGCAGAGCGGCAAGTGCGAGGGCGCGCAGCGGCCACTTAGTTATCTGGCCGTCGTGCGCGAACACCCCCTCGGGGATGCCGGGTACGAGCGAGTTGGCGGCTGCGAGCGCGCCGCGGCCGTCGGCGAGCGTGCGGCTGTCGCTGGCGCTCGCACCGCTGGCGGGGCTCGCGCCGCCGGCGCTGGCGAGCGCGACCGCCACGCAGTGGAGCGGGTCGGCTTCGCGTCCAGCCAGCGCGCCGGCGGGGAGCGGCGTGATGCGCTCGTCGTCGGCACCGAGGCGCTCGCACAGCCACGCCGGACTTGTTCCGAACCCCTCGGCCGCGAGCAGCGCGCCGAGGCGCGCCGCGCCGTCGCGGCCGGGCGTGTACACGCACAGGCGGCGGCCAGGCTGAAGCCAGCGGCGAACGGTGTCGAGCTCGTGCGCCACCGAGCTCACCAGCGTCACCTCGTGCTCCGGCCAGCCGAGGCGCGCGCAGACATAGGCGAGCGCCGACGGGTGCGGGTAGACGCGCAGGTGCTCGGGACCGAAACGGTCGGCGAGCGTCGCGCCGATGCCGTGCAGCATCGGGTCGCCGCTCGCCAGCACGACGGTGCGTGCGCGCTGCGCGAGCGTCGGCAGCGACGCGAAAAGCTGGGCGAGCGGCGACGGCAGCGGGCGCCGCTCGGCACCGAGCGACGCCGGCAGGAGGGCGAGCTGGCGCGACGAGCCGACCACCACCTCGGCACGCGCGAGCTCGGCGCGCGCCGCCGCGCCAAGACCGTCCCAGCCGTCGGCGCCGATACCGACGACCGCGACCGTCCACTCCCCCGAGGCCGCGGACGGCCGCGAGCTCGCCGGCTGTCCAGGTGTGTTCCCCTTGCTCACCACCCGCGCTACACCGGCCCCGCTGTCAGCCCCCGCTGTCGGCCAGCGCACGCCCGAGCGCCGCCACGAGCTTGGCGTTGGCGCGCGGGTCGCGCGCGGTGATGCGCAAAAAGTCGTCGCCGAGACCGGCGAAGTTGCCGCAGCGGCGCACTGCGAAACCGAGCTCGCGCAGACGCGCGGCGACGCGTGCCCCGTCGGGAACACGCACGAGGCAGAACGGCGCCACGCCGGCGAACGTCTCGACCCCGTCGAGGGTGGCGAGCTTTTCGGCGAGGTCGGCGCGGCGCTCGGCTGCGCGCGCCGCTGCGCGCCGCCGCTCGCGCGCTGCGCCGGCCACGGCTTCGAGCACCGCGAGCGCCAGCGCGTTCGCCGACCAGGGCGGTCGCACCGCCCGGAAACGCTCGGCGAGCGGCGGACTGGCGACAAGCCAGCCGGCGCGCAAACCGGGCACGGCGAAAAGCTTGGTGGCGCTGCGCACGACGACGACATCGGGCAGGTCGAGCGGCGCCAGCGAGACGGCGTCCGGGTCGGGCGCGAAGTCGACGAACGCCTCGTCGACCACCACCACGCGCCCGGGGCGGCGCAGCGCGAGGATGTCGTCGCGGGCGACGAGCGTGCCGCTCGCTGCCGCGGGGTTCGTTACCACCACCAGGTCGGCAGCCTCGGGAACCGCGCTCGCGTCGAGCGCGAACCCCGTCTCGGGGGTGCGCACGACATGCGCGACCGCCACGCCGTGGGTGCGCAGTCCCGCCTCGGCCTCCGTGAAGGACGGGGTCACGACGGCGGCGAGCCGCGGGCGCAGCGCCGCCGCGAGCAACCACAGCGCCTCGGCCCCGCCGTTGGTCGGAACGATCTCGGCGGGGTCGCGCCCGTGCCAGGCGGCGAGCGCCCCGCACGCTGCGCGCTCGTCGGGGTAGCGGGCGGTGCGCTCGTCGAGCGCTTCGCGCAGGCGCCGGTACAGCCAGGCGGGCGGTCGCGCTCCGGCGACGGTGACGGCGTGATCGGCGAGCCCCGCAGCGAGCTCGCTGTCGCCGTGTCTGCGCAGCCGCGCAAGGTCGGGGTCGCTGGCAGCGAAAGCGCCGCCCGGGTCGGCGCTTGCGGCGGTGCTTGCGGCGGCGCTCGGGCTGCCGCCCACCTCGCCACGAAGCGCGCCCCCGAACGCGTCGACGGGCGCTGCGCCGAGCGGCAGCGGTCGGCCGGCGACGACGAGCTCCACGGTGCGCGCCCGGTCGGCGAGCGCTCGCACCGCGTCGCCTACCAGGTCGAGCCAGAGTCGCGACCCGGCGTCGGGCGGCAACACTCCCTCACCCGCCTGCTCGGCCACCACCACGCTCGGGGCCGTGGCGGCACGCGCGGCGAGCGCCGCGACACCCGCCGCGACGCGCTTGCGGGCCCCCGCGACCGCGTCCGCCGGCCGCCGCGCGGCCAGCGCCCCGGC
>BEIR01000124.1 GCA_002898855.1 bacterium HR41 | reverse complement strand
CGGGCAGCGGCTGAAGGTGCGCCTACCGGCTAAGCGCGTGCCCGACGCCGTCGAGCGCTGGATCCGCCTCTACGAGCGGGAGCGCCAGGAGGGCGAGACGTTCGAACGCTTCGTCGACCGCGTCGGCACTAAGCCGTTCGAGGACGCTGTGCGCGACCTCGCGCTGCCGGTCGACTTCAACCTCGAGAACCTCGCCATGTTCATCGACTGGAGCCGACGTGAGCCGTTCAAGGTCGTGCGCGGCGAAGGCGAGTGCGCAGCTGGATGAGCTCGGGGACCGTCACGACAGCGACTCTGCCGGACGGGCTCGACGCCGACCGCGTCGAGCGGATGAGCGCCGAGGAGCTTCTCGCGCTCGTCATCGAGCGCTTCCACCCGCGCCTGTACGTCGCCTGCTCGTTCCAGAAAGAAGCGTCGGTGATCATGGACATGGCGCTACGGATCGCGCCCGACGTGCGCTTCTTCACGCTCGATACGGGCTTGCTTTTCCGCGAGACCTACGACACGTGGCGACGTCTCGAGGAGCGCTACGGCATCACCGTCGACGTCTACCAAGGCCTGTCGCTCGCCCGCCAGGAAGTGCTGCACGGTGAGCGCTTGTGGGAGCGCGATCCCAACGCTTGCTGCGACCTGCGCAAAGTAGCGCCACTGAAGGCAGCGCTCGCCACGGTCGACTGCTGGGTCACCGGTATCCGTCGCGACCAGTCGCCCACCCGCGCCGCCACACCCAAGCTGCACTGGGACGAGCGGCACGGGCTGTGGAAGGCGAACCCGCTCGCCGACTGGTCGGAAAAGGACGTCTGGCGCTACATCGCCGCCCACGACGTGCCCTACAACCCGCTCCACGACCAGGGCTACGAGTCGATCGGGTGCACGCACTGCACGGTGCCGGGGCGGGGGCGCGAGGGCCGCTGGCAGGGCCACGGCAAAACCGAATGCGGCTTGCACGGCTGAAAGGGAGGGCGTCGTGAGCAGCGAGCTCGTCGACAACACGGTCGCTGCGCCCCACGCCAGCGGCCAGGCGCTTGGCGCGCACGGCGTTTCGCATCTGCGCGCGCTCGAGGCCGAAGCTGTCCACATCCTGCGCGAGGCCGCTGCCGAGCTCAGCCCGGGTGTCCTGTTGTTTTCGGGCGGCAAGGACTCGGCAGTGCTCCTCCACCTTGCCCACAAGGCGTTCTGGCCGGGACGCATCCCCTTCGCGGTGATGCACGTCGACACAGGCCACAACTTCCCCGAGGTGATCGAGTACCGCGACCGTATGGTCGAGCGCTACGGCTGCGAACTGATCGTCGCCTCGGTGCAGGAGTCGATCGATCGCGGTCGGGTGCGCGAAGAGACTGGGCCGCGTGCGTCGCGCAACCGCTTGCAGGCCGTCACGCTGCTCGACGCGATCGAGGAGCACGGCTTTCGCTGCGCATTCGGAGGCGCGCGCCGCGACGAGGAGCGTGCGCGCGCGAAAGAGCGGATCTTCTCGCTGCGCGACGACTTCGGTCAGTGGGATCCCCGCCGGCAACGCCCGGAGCTCTGGAACGTCTACAACACGTTCCTGCGTCCGGGCGAGCACATGCGGGTGTTCCCGCTCTCGAACTGGACCGAGCTCAACGTCTGGCGCTATATCCGCGAGCAGGGGATCGAGCTGCCCTCTATCTATTTCGCTCACCGCCGCGAGGTTTTCGAGCGCGACGGGATGCTCTACGCGGTCTCGCCGTACGTCGAGCTGCTGCCAGGCGAGGAACCGTTCGAAGAGACCGTGCGCTTCCGCACCGTCGGCGATATGACCTGCACCGGCGCGGTGCGCTCGTCGGCGGCGACGCTCGACGAGGTGATCGCCGAGATCGCCGCAACGCGGATCACCGAGCGCGGGGAGACACGCGCCGACGACCGCATCAGCGACGCGGCGATGGAAGACCGCAAGCGCGAGGGCTACTTCTGATGGCGGCAAGCAGCGTCAATGCGCTCGCGCTCGACGCGCTCGATCCAAAGCCGGTCGAGCTGTTGCGTCTAGCCACGGCTGGCTCGGTCGACGACGGCAAATCGACGCTGATCGGGCGCCTCCTCTACGACTCCAAACAGATCTTCGAGGACCAGCTCGAGCACGTCGTCGAGGTGTCGCGGCGGCGCGGCGACGGGCACGTCAACCTCGCGCTCTTGACCGACGGCCTGCGCGCCGAGCGCGAGCAAGGGATCACGATCGACGTCGCGTACCGCTACTTCGCGACGCCCAGACGCAAGTTCGTGCTCGCTGACTGTCCAGGCCATGTGCAGTACACGCGCAACATGGTCACGGGCTGCTCGACCGCCGATGTAGCCGTCCTTTTGGTCGATGCCCGCAACGGCGTGGTCGAGCAGTCGCGTCGCCACGCCGCTATCGCGACGCTGCTCGGCATCCCGCACCTCGTGGTGTGCGTGAACAAGATGGATCTTGTCGCCTACGACGAGCGGCGCTTCGCCGCGATTACAGCCGATTTCACGGCCGTCGCACGCCGGCTGGGGGCACGCGACCTGCACTTCATCCCGATCTCCGCGTTGCACGGCGACAACGTCGTCGAGCGCTCCGAGAACACACCGTGGTACGAGGGACCGTCTCTCCTCGAGCTGCTGGAAACGCTGCCGATCGCGCGCGATCGCAACCTGCGCGCGCTGCGCTTCCCGGTGCAGTGGGTGATCCGACCGCAGGACGATGCCTGGCACGACTACCGCGGCTATGCCGGACAGGTCGCCTCCGGTGTCGTGCGTCGGGGCGACGAGGTCGTGGTGTTGCCGGCTGGTATCCGCACGCGTGTGGTGGCGATCGATACCGCCGACGGCGAGATCGACGCGGCGTACCCACCGCTGTCGGTGACGGTGCGCCTCGCCGACGATGTCGACGCCGCTCGTGGCGACCTGATCGCCCATCCCGACGACCAGCCGCAGCTCGCGCACGCTTTCGCCGCCACCGTGTGCTGGATGTCCGAGCACCCGGCGCGCGAGCGTGCGCGCTACCGCCTCAAGCATCTGGCACGCTCGACGCCGGCGCGCATCGACGCGATCGAGCACGTGCTCGACGTCGCGACGCTGGAACACGCGCGCGGCGCGAGCGAGCTCGCTTTGAACGACATCGGACGCGTGCGCATCCGCGTCGCCGAGCCGCTGCCGTGCGACCCCTACGCGGCGAACCGCGCCACCGGCGCGTTCATCCTCGTCGACGAGCAGACCGGCGACACCGCCGCCGCCGGCATGATCGAGCAGCCGCTAGCGTGAGCGCCGCCCAGCCCCGCAGTCCGAACGTGGTGTGGCAGGCGGGCCGTGTCGACCGCAGTCGGCGCGCAGCGCTCGGCCTCGTCGGTGCGATCGCCTGGCTCACCGGCCTCCCCTCCTCGGGGAAATCGACGATCGCCGCGCTCGCCGAGGAGCTTCTCGTGGCACGAGGGCGCCCGGCCTATGTGCTCGACGGCGACAACCTTCGTCACGGTCTCTGCGGTGACCTCGGCTTCAGCGCCGAAGACCGCAGCGAGAACATCCGTCGCGCAGGGCACGCCGCCGCGCTACTCGCCGACGCCGGTCTGGTGGTGTTCGTAGCGCTCGTCTCGCCCTACCGCGCCGATCGCGAGCGGGCGCGTGCGGTCGCTGTCGACGCCGGCTTGCCTTTCCTCGAGATCCACGTAGCGACTCCCGCGGAGGAGTGCGAGCGCCGCGACCCCAAGGGGCTCTGGCGTCGCGCTCGCGCGGGCGAGCTGAGCGGTTTCACGGGCGTCGACGACCCCTACGAACCGCCGTCGCACCCCGATCTGACAATCGACCACACTGTGCCGCCCGAGGTCGCGGCCGAGCGACTCACAGCGGTTGTCGAGCGCGTCGTTCCGCGGCCAGCGGTCACCGAGCGAGTGGCGCCAGCAGGCGGGCCCGGCAGCTGAGGTCGGCGAGCGGAGGCAGGAGCGTGGATCCGCTGCTCGTCGTGTTCGGCTTCGGGGTCGGTGTCCTTGTCGGGCTCACCGGGATCGGTGGCGGATCGCTGATGACGCCGCTCTTGATCCTGCTCTTCGGCGTCAAACCGGTCACCGCGATCGGCACCGACCTCGCCTACGCCGCGGTGACCAAAACGGTCGGTGGTTACAAGCACTGGCGCCAGCGCACGGTCGACCCGGTGGTGTGCGCGTGGATGGCCGTGGGCTCGGTGCCGGCGGCGGTGGGCGGCGTCTACGTGCTGCATCTACTCGAGGAGTCGCTCGGTGCCGGCTTCGACACGACGCTGATCGCCGCCCTCGGCGTGACCTTGATCGTCACCGGCATCGCCACGCTGGTGCGCTCGCTTTTCGCGCGCCGCCTCGCGCTACACGAACGCGACAGCGCCGACATGACCGCGCGCAAGCGCCTGGCAGCGGTCGCCTTCGGTGCAGTGGTCGGCTTCGTGCTCGGGGTCACGTCGGCGGGCAGCGGCGCCTTGATCGCTGTCGGGCTAATCCTCATCTTCCGCCTCACGCCGACGCGCGTCGTCGGCACCGATGTCGTCCATGCGGCGATCCTTTTGTGGGCGGCGGCGCTAGCCCACCTGGGCGCCGGCAACATCGACTTCGCTCTCGCCGGAACGATCTTGCTGGGCTCGGTCCCCGGTGTCTGGATCGGCAGTCACTTGTCGGTGCGGGTCCCAGCCGCTGCGCTCCGACTGACGCTGGCGATCGTCCTCTGTGGCGCCGGGCTCGGGCTGCTCGCGAAATCCGGCCTCGCCGTACCGACGCAACTGATCGCCGCCATTCCGCTGGTGGCGGCGGGCGTGGTCGGCACGGCGCTGGTGCGCGCGCAGCGCAGCGGCAGAGCTGCGCGGCCGGGGGCAGCCCCGCCTCGCGACGCACCACGCAGCCTGCAGGCCTGACCAGCTCGGCCACGTCCGACCCGGA
>BEIR01000123.1 GCA_002898855.1 bacterium HR41 | reverse complement strand
CCGCCTCGTGCGGCTCCACGCCGAGCGCGGCGAGCGTCAGCTCGTAGATATTGCGCTCGGGCTTGCGCGCACCGACGCGCGACGAGTCGACGATCACCTCGAACAGGTCGTCGAGCCCGGGCACCACGGCCCGCCAGCGCGGCTCCCACTCGCGCACGTTGTTGGTGAGGAGCGCGGTGCGCACGCCGTCGCCGCGCAGCGCAGAGACGAGGTCCACCATCGCCGTGTTCGCCTCGAGATGCGCGAAGTACACCTCGCGGAAGCGGTGGAACGAGAAGCGCTCGGGCAGCTCGCGCTCGACAAGGCGGGCGAACTCGTGCTCGGCAAGCTCGCCGCGCTCCCAGCGGTGCACCGGGTTCTCGCCGATCGCCTGTGCGACGCGCTCGATCGCCCCGCCGAGCTCGGCGAGCGGCAGCCCCGACTCGCGCTCGTAGGCGCGAAAGCCACGCTCGAGCGGGGTCGTCAAGACCCCGCCGAAATCCGAGACGAGAGCGCGCGGTCGCGGCCGATCGGTCACGGCAGGGGTTCGCGCACGGTCACGGTTTCGATGCGGAAACGCCGCCGCAGCCAGCGCAGGCCGGCGCGGCGCAGAAGTTCGCGCGTGGGCGGCAGCAGCAAAAGAAGACCGACGACGTCGGTGATGAACCCCGGCGTGACGAGAAACGCGCCGCCGAAGATCACCATCACCCCTTCCTGCACTTCGCGGTGAGGCATCCGCCCGGCGGCGACGGCTGCGCGGAAGCGCCGCCACACGCTCCGCCCCTGGCTTCGCAAAAGCGCAGCACCGAGCAGCGAGTCAGCGGCGAGCAGGGCTACAGTCGGCAGCGCGCCGAGCCAGTCGCCGACCTTGAGGATCACGTACAGCTCGGCGAGCGGCAGAGCGACGAAGAGCGCTGCGAGCCAGAGAAGCGGCATCGCCGCCCGACCCTACTAGCATCGTGAGCGTGGAGAGTCACGAGCTCGAAAAGACCCACGCCGACAGCGGCGGTAGCGCCGGCGACCCGTCGGCGGCGGCCGGCGACGGCCCCCCGACGGTGGAAGAGGTCCGCGAGGCGCTCACGAACGTGATCGACCCCGAGCTCGGGCTCGACTTCGTCGAGCTCGGCCTGATCTACGACATCCAGGTCGAGGACGGCGACGTCTACGTCACCTACACGCTCACCTCGCCCGGCTGCCCGATCGGCCCGCACATCGCCGACCAGATCGAGGAGTTCGTGAGCGAGCTGCCGGGCGTCCAGCGCGTCTACCCGAAGCTCACCTTCGACCCACCCTGGACACCCGACATGATGAGCGAGGACGCGAAGTTCGCGCTCGGCTACTGAGCACGTCGCCCGGGCTACCAAGCGGGCTGACTCGCCTACCGAGCGCGGCGCCCGGGCCAGTGAGCGCGACGCTTTAGACGGCGCGCCGCTCTAGACGGACGACGCGCCGCCCTAGACGACGCGGCGCAACAGGCCGCTCTCGAGTTCCAGCACGAAGCCGGCGATTGCGTCGCGGTGGAGCAAGAACGGGCTGCGCCGCAGCCGCTCGACGCCCTGGCGCACCTCTTGTTCGAGGTCGCGGAAACCCTCGGCCGACCACGCCGGGCGGACGCCCGTCTCTTGCTCGAGCTCACTGCGGAACTCGTCGTCGGAGAGGCCGATCATCCCGCAGCCGGTGTGCTGGATCACCATCACCTCGCGCGTACCGAGCTTGCGCTGCGACACCGCCACCGAGCGGATCACGTCGTCGGTGACGACACCGCCCGCGTTGCGGATCACGTGCGCGTCGCCGGGCTCGAGTCCGAGCAGCCGGTGAGCGTCGATGCGCGCGTCCATGCACGTGACGACGGCGAGCTTGCGCCGGGGCGGCGCGGGCATCTCGCCGAGGCCGCTGACACCTGCGTTGCGGTTGCGTTCGATTGCTTGCTCGATCTCGTTCACAGCCCGTGATTCAACCAGCGAGCGGCCGACCAGCGCGCGGCGGCGGCGATACTCGCGGCGATGGCGCAGGCACTGCTGGTGCGCGACGACGGACCCGCCGGCGGAGATCGGAGCGGCGGCGGGTACGGGCGCGACGCCGGGGACCGGAGCGGCGGCGGGCACGAGGTCCGCGGGCACGACGGCCGCGGGCGCGCCGGTGGTGACGGGCGCGACCCGGCGCTGTCGGCGGCGCTCGCGCAATCGCTCCTCGAGCACGTCGCTGCCGGGCACGCCGACACGATCGTGCGCGTGGCGATCGCCGCGCCGGCGCTCGCGCTGTCGAAACTGGACCTCGCTTCCGGTCGCGGCGAAGCGGCCGCAGCTAGCGCCCGCGCGCACGGATTCCCGACCGTCGTGCGGCTGGTCGGCGGTCGCGCCGCGGCGCTGTCGGCGGGCGTGGTCGAGGTCGGTGTCTTCACCCGCGAGCGCGAGCCGCGGCGGGGCGTGCGCGAACGCTTCGAGCTTCACGCCGCCGCGATCGTGCGGGCGCTCGCGGCGCTCGGGATCGAGGCGCGCACCGGTGAGGTGGCCGGCGAGTGGTGCCCGGGCGCGTTCAGCGTCGGTGTCGGTGGGCGCGTCAAGCTCGCCGGCATCGGGCAGCGCATCGTCGCCGGGGGCGTGTGCGTTGGTGCGGTCGTGGTCGGCGACGACGCGCCCCGCCTGCGTGCCGTGCTGACGGCGGCGTACCGCGCGCTTGGGCTGCCGCTCGACCCCAACACGGTCGGCAGCGTCGCCGCCGAGCTCGGCCGCGCGCGGCGGGCGGGGGAGCGACCGCCAGCGGGGGCCGTACCGGCAGCGGGCGCCGGGTCCGCCACCGGCGGGGGAGCCGCGGCCGTCGACGCGCCCAGCGCTACCACGCGCGCGCTCGCCGAAGCGCTCGCCGCGACCTACAGCGAGCTGTTCGCGCTCGCGCCGGCGCCGCTACCGGCCGCTGTGGTCAAGCGTGCCCGTGAACTGCGCGAGCGGCACCTGCCGCCGTGGGAGCGGCAAGGGGCGGGCGCTGCCTACCGCCTCGGCGCCGGCACCGGCACGACCTAGCGGCCGCGCGCTGGGACGGGCACGACCTAGCGGCGGCGCGCCGGCACCGCCAGCCTGAAGGCGCGGCGCGCGCCGCTGCTCTCGACCACCGTCAGGCGCACCGCGAGCCGCGGCGTTCGCCGCGCCCGCAGCGCGCGCACCAGCGAGCGCGCGGCGCGCAAGCCGCGCCACGTCACGACGAGCGTGCGCCCGGGCCGTGTGGCGCGCAAGCGCAGCGAGCGTCCGCGCACCGCGACCGCCCGGCCGCGCAGCCGCCGGCCGCCGACCGTCACCGTCGCCCTGCTGCGTCGCGTCGCGGCGAGCTGGGGCGGCAGCGTCAGCACCGCGCGCGCGAGCGGCCGCGAAGCCGAGACGCGCACCAGCAGCGTCGCGCTTTCGCCGCGGACCGCCAGGCCGTGCGCGAGCCGGTAGCGGGTCGCCGCCGGCGGGCGCGTTACGCCCGGCGGGCAGCCGTCGACGCCGAACGGCGTCGAGATCGTGACGTCGATTCCCGAGTGCGAGCTGAACGTCGCCTCGGCGTCCCGCGGGGTCGTCGTGTTGCAGAGGTCGCTGGAGGCCTGCAGCAGGCCACGTGGGCCGCCGTCGACGGTGAGGTCGAAGCGCGACAGCGGCAGGTCGGGAAGCCCGGCGAAAATGTTCGTGACGCGCTCGCCGAGCTTGGTGCGGCCGATGATCGATCCGCCGTAGAGGCGGAAGCCGAGCGCTGGCAGCTCGTTGTCGCGCCGCACGATATAGACGGGCAGCTCGAGCGGCCGCTCGACGAGCGGGCTCGCGAGCCGCGCGGTCCCGACCCGTGTCTCGGGTGGGCAGCGGTCGGCGGCGAACGCGGCCGGGTCGCACAGAACCGAGAGCGAGCGCAGGTTGACGCCCACCGCCCGCGGCAGCGACACGGTGGTGGCGGCGACCGCAGCGTCGTCGGAGAAGGTGATGACCGACGCGGTCACCGGCACGGTCGCGCCGATCGATGTCGCACCGGGCGCGCCCATCGTGCCGCTCAAGCTCGGCCGGAACGGTACCCGCTCGCAGCGCACCGGCGTGAACGCGACGGTACGGCGCGTCTCGACCTGCGGCTCGTCCCACGAGCGTACCGCCACGGCGATGTCGGCGCGCCGGCACGAGGTGGGGAGGCGCAGGAACGGCTTGCCGGCGACGCTACCGGCGAGCGCGAGCGTGATCTGTTCGATGCGGATCGGCAGACCGCCGGCCGTGCGTTCGAGGCCGGACATCACGTTCTCGATCACGAAGCCGCGGTCGCCGCGGATCCGCACCGTCACCTGGTAGTGCTGGGCGCCGGCGAGCGGCGGTCGCACGACGACGCCGAGCCGGGCCGGCTCACCGGGGCCCGGGACGAGGTTGTAGACGTCGCCGTTCGCTGTCACCTCGGCGCCGAGGAGCGCTTCGACGCGCGCACGCACCGTCGTCGAGCCGACCTTGGCGCCAGCCGGGCAGGCGTCGGCTTTGAAGTCGGCGACAGGGCAGCGCTGGGCGGCGAGCGGGTTGGCGACGAGCCCCTGCGGCAGCGTGATCACGAGGTCGCGCGGGTCGTCGCTCGCCGGGTTCGACGCAAGGTCGATCGTCAGCTGGAGGTCGGGCGAGCCGCCCGCTTGCAGCGAGCTGAAGCTGGCGGCGAGGCCGCTCACCTCGACGCGCGCCGCCGCGAGCGGTGCCGCCCAGAGCGCTACCGCGGCGATCGCCGCGAGTGCGGCGAGCCCACCCCGCCGCGAGCCTTGCAACGCACAGCGACCGTGGCTTCCTGCCAACTCTTGCGAACCTCCCGCTCTGGCGGTCGCTCCCGTCACATGCGGGGAGCGACCTTGTACCCCTGCTACGAGCGACTCTATCTCGGAGCGCGGCTCGGCGCTAGCCGGTCGCCCGCGCGCGGGGGCGATCCAGG
>BEIR01000122.1 GCA_002898855.1 bacterium HR41 | reverse complement strand
GAGCTGCCGCCCGCGCCGATCGCGGTCCGCGAGCGGCCAGCGCGCGCCGAGAGTTGAGCCTGGGCCGGTCGCTCCGCCGACGGCCGCGATGCCCGACAGGCACCGTGTCCCGTTTAGCATCAACGGTTCATGGCTCGCGACAACGTGATCGATCTGGCTCGGCGCCGCGTCGTCGTGTTCGACGGCGGGATGGGGGCCACGCTCGAGCAGTTCGACCTCACGCCCGAGGATTACGGAGGTTTGCAGGGGAAGTGCCACGAGGCGCTTGTTCTCAACCGTCCCGACGTCATCCAGGGCGTGCACGAGTCGATGCTCGATGCCGGCGCGGAGGTGGTCGAGACCTGCACCTTCCAGGCCAGCCGGATCAAGCTCGACGAGTGGGGCCTAGGCGAGCACACGGTCGAGATCAACCGCCGCGCCGCCGAGATCGCGCGTGCCGCGTGCGGCGAAACGCGCTGGGTGGCGGGGTCGATCGGGCCCACAGGTCAGCTTCCCGCCTCCGACGATCCCGAGCTCGGCCGGATCCGCTTCGGCGAGCTCGTCGAGGTGTTCCGCGAACAGGCGCGCGGGCTCCTCGAGGGCGGCGTCGACCTCGTGATCATCGAGACCGCCCAGGACATCCTCGAGGTCAAGGCCGCTGTTTTCGGCGTGCGTGAAGCGTTCCGCGACGTCGGGCGCAGCGTGCCGATCCAGTGCTCGGTGTCGCTGCTTCCCCAGGGGGGCAAGATGCTGCTCGGCACCGACATCGCGGCGGTGCTCGCGATCCTCGAGGGGCTGCGCGTCGACGCGATCGGGCTCAACTGCTCGACCGGTCCCGAGGACATGCGCGACGCGATCCGCTACCTCGGCGAGCACGCCACCGTACCTGTGCACTGCATCCCCAACGCCGGCATCCCGCGCCAGGGACCGAACGGCGAGACGATCTTTCCCGAGACACCCGAGCACATCGCGAAGGTGCTGACCGAGTTCGTCGAACGCCACGGCGTCGCGATCGTCGGTGGCTGCTGCGGCACCACGCCGGCGCACATCCGGGCGATCGCTGAGTCGGTCGGCGGCCGCGAGGTGGCGCCGCGCCCGGCACCGGGCCCGCCGCAGCTTGCGTCGATGATGACCGCGACACCGCTGGTGCAGGAGCCGCGCCCGACGCTGGTGGGCGAGCGCGTCAACGCCCAGGGGTCGCGCAAGGCGAAAGAGCTGCTCCTCGCCGACGACTACGACGGGATCGTGCAGATCGCCGAGGACCAGGTGCAAGGGGGCGCCCACGTCCTCGACGTCTGCGTAGCGCTGACCGAGCGCCAGGACGAAGCCGAACAGATGCGCGAGGTCGTCAAGCGCATCTCGCTCACACAGCCAGCTCCGATCCAGATCGATTCGACCGAGCCCGACGTTATCCGCGCCGCGCTCGAGCAGATCCCCGGGCGACCGATCGTCAATTCGATCAACCTCGAGGGCGGGCGCGAAAAGCTCGACCGTGTGGTGCCGCTCGCCAAGGCCCACGGCGCGGCGCTGATCGCCCTGACGATCGACGAAGAGGGGATGGCGAAGACGCGCGAGCGCAAGCTCGCGGTGGCGCAGCGCATCCACGACCTCGTCTGCGGCGAACACGGCTTCGATCCCGAGCTGTTGATCTTCGACTGTCTCACCTTCACGCTCACCACCGGCGACGAGGAGTGGCGCAACTCGGCGATCGAGACGATCGAAGGGATCCGCGCGATCAAGCGCGAGCTACCGCGCTGCAAGACCTCGCTCGGCATCTCGAACGTCTCCTTCGGCGTCTCGCCGCAGGCGCGCGCGGTGCTCAACTCGGTCTTCCTCCACCACTGCGTGGAGGCCGGGTTGGACCTGGCGATGGTCAACCCCAACCACATCACGCCGTACGCCGAGATCTCGGCGGAAGAGCGCGAGCTCGCCGACGATCTTGTCTTCAACCGGCGCCCCGACGCGCTCGAGCGCTTTATCGCCCACTTCGAAGCGAAGGGCGCCGATGCCGAGGCCGACGCGTCGACCGACCCCACCGCCGGCATGGAGCCCGAGGAGGCGCTCCACTGGCACATTCTCAGACGTCGCAAGGAGGGCGTCGAAGAGTGGATCGACCGTTGCGTCGAGAAGATCGGCGCCGTGCCGACGCTCAACGACGTTCTGCTACCGGCGATGAAAGAGGTCGGCGACAAGTTTGGGGCCGGCGAGCTGATTCTGCCCTTCGTTCTGCAGTCGGCCGAGGTGATGAAGCGCTGCGTGGCGCGTCTCGAGCGCTATCTCGATCGCATCGAGGGGCACACCAAAGGCACGGTCGTTCTTGCCACCGTCTTCGGCGACGTGCACGACATCGGCAAATCGCTTGTCAAGACGATCCTCGAGAACAACGGCTACAAGGTCGTCGACCTCGGCAAACAGGTTCCGGTCGACACGATCATCAACGGTGCGCTCGAGCACAAGGCCGACGCGATCGGACTGTCGGCGCTGCTGGTTTCGACCTCCAAACAGATGCCGATCTGCGTGCGCGAACTGCACGAACGCGGCCTCGACTTCCCGGTGCTAGTCGGCGGGGCGGCGATCAACCGCGACTTCGGCCGCCGCATCCTGTTCCCGCGCGACGACTCCGACGAGGTGTACGAGCCCGGCGTCTTCTACTGCCGTGACGCGTTCGAGGGCCTGGCGGTGATGGACCAGCTGGTCGAGCCCGAGCGGCGTCGCGAGCTCGTCGAGCGCATCCGCCGCGAGGCGTTCGCGCTCCGCCGCGCGGGCGACAAGCGCCGCGAGCGCGGTCCGACCGACGACGCGTCGGTGCGCTCGGCTGTGCGCACTGACGTACCTGTGCCGCAGCCGCCGTTCTGGGGGGTGCGCGAAATCGACGTCGACTTCGACGAGGTCTTCCCGCACCTCGACGTGCACGTTCTCTTCAAGCTCCACTGGGGCGGGCGCGGCGTCAAGGGCGAGGAGTGGGAGCGGCTCGTGCGCGAAGAGTTCCGCCCGCGGCTCGAGCGGATGTGGCGCGAGCAGGACTACCTCGAGCCGCGCGCGCTACTCGGTTACTTCCCCTGCGCTTCGCAAGGCAACGAGCTGATCGTCTTCGACCCCGAAGATCCCGAGCGCGAGCTCGAGCGCTTGGTGTTCCCGCGCCAACCCGATCACGATCGGCTCTGTCTTGCCGACTTTTTCCGGCCGCTCGAAGCGGGCGAGCGCGACGTCGTCGCGCTGCAAGCGGTCACTGTCGGGCCGAAGGCCACCGAGCGCGTGCAGGAGCTCGAACGGCGCGGCGAGTTCGCCGAGCAGTTGTACGTGCACGGGCTCGCGGTGCAGGCCGCCGAGGGTCTCGCCGAGTGGCTGCACTTCAAAGTCCGCGAACAGCTCGGGATCCCGCCCCACCAGGGCCGCCGCTATTCGTGGGGTTACCCGGCTTGCCCCGACCAGGCCGAGCACGTCAAAGTCGAGCGGCTGCTCGGCTTCTCGCGCATCGGCATAACGCTCTCCGGTGGTTACGCTCTCGAGCCCGAGCAGTCGACGGTCGCGCTGGTGGCGCACCATCCGCAAGCGATCTACTTCGGCATGAAGTCGGGCCGGATACCCACCGGCGAGGCGCCCGACGAGGTGATTGCTCTCTCGGAGAAGTCGGCCGGCCCGGCCCCGTCACGGGCCGCGACAGGCTCCGTAGCCCAGCCCAGCAAGGACTGAGGCTGTAAATCGCCTGTCTTTGACAGCGCGCGAGCGCGTTGTAAGTTCGGCGCGTGGCGAGCCCAGAGCGCGAGGAGGAGCTCCTCGAGCGCCTGCTCGATCGCGTTCCGAAGGCGCCCGAGACGGTGGCGACGGCTGCCGCTTCACCCGCTCTCGCCCAGGTCGAGATGCAGCGCTTGGTGAGCAACGACCTCGAGCGGTTGCTCGATCCTGCGCCACTCGCTGCCGAGTGCGGCCGGGGGTGGCTCGCCGACGGTTGTGGCTACGCCGCGTCGCGTGTCGAGATGCCCGGGGTGCGACCGGAGATGATCGAGTGGTGGTTCACCTGGTTTCCGCACCACTCGCTCCGCTACCGGATCTGGCATCCGCGGGCGCACTTCGCGACCGAGCTCGTGCGCGAGCCGACACCCGCGGCTAGCCGGAGTGACCGTCGCACACTTCCCTTCTGGGGAGCGGTGCACGACTCGACCGAGGACGTCGGCTTCGGGCGCAGGCGTTTGCGCATCCGGTTCGTCGAGCCGTGGAAGCTCGGTTTTCCTCGCGACACACTCGAGCGGCCCAACGTCGGCCTTGTCTCTTGCGCCGTCGTTGGCGAGCCACGGCTCGGTGTCGAACACACGTGTCTCGCACACGTCTTCTTGCGCTCGCCAGATGACGGGCTGGTCCTGCGCAGCCGTTTTTGGATCGGTGCCGCTCTGCGCCCTTACGGGCCTCGCCTGCTCGGGCGGCTCGCAACGCCGCTGCTCCGGCGCAAGCTCGTGCGCCGCGTTGCGATTCCGCGGGTGGCGCCCCGCTCGCTGCTCCTGCACTGCGGCGAGGAGTTCGCCAACCTGGCGGCGATCCTGCCCGACCTTTACGCGCGCTTCGGACGCCCGAGCTGAGCCAGCGAACGTCTTCGCGCCGGTAGGTGCCGAGCGCCGTATAGCGCGGTCAGCGGGCGACGATCGTGCGTCCGTCGTCGGCGACGCGTACTCGCGGTGCGCGGTCGCTGACGCGAACGACGAACTCGCCGGCGGGACGGCGCCCGGTACGCCGGTCTACGGCGACGGCGCGTCCGTAAAGGCTCGGCGCGAGCGACCAGCGCAGGCGGAAGCGCCCTGCCCGCACCGGGGTCACGCTCCACACCAAGCGCCGTGAGCCCATGAACAAGGAGCAGCTGATCGAGCGGGTGGCCAGCAAGACGGGCCTCAGCAAGAAGGACGCCAACGCGGCCCTGGACGCCATCCTGGACGGG